>NZ_JBZXVU010000043.1:0-41248 GCF_058892565.1 Hirschia sp.
AGTGCTAACCCCATAATGATACTTGCTGCAAAAACCAGAGGCTTACGTTTGCCTAGCCAGTCGGAGAGGAAGCCTGAGCTGAAGGCAGAGAATACAAGCGCAAAAAATGTGATCGTTGAAAGTGTTGCAATGGTGGTGTTTGCATCGGTTTTTGATAGTCCGATATAATCTTGCAAGATATAAAGCATATAGGTGATGACGGCTTGATATCCCATATAGATGGTGAAACGGCCAGCAAATGCCCAAGCAAAGTCTGGATGTTTGCGTGGGCTGATCCAGAAGCTTTTCAAGAAATCTGTTAAGTTGAAAGCATCGGGCTTTGGTAAAGTTGTTTTGGGTTCAGGGTTAATGAATACAAATGCCAAACATGCAATTGCGACACTTATGGCAAATCCAGAATAAGCAAGCACGAGCTGGCTTGCTAGAAGGCCGGCGACAATTGTGCCAACTGTAAGGCCCGATGTCATGCCTGCGCCGATAAAGCCAGAAGCTGTTCCGCGTTCTGCTGGTGCAAATCTGTCCGCGATCAATGTATTTGCGGCTGATTGCATGCTGTTGAAAGCGATTGTGGCACCTACCCAAAATAGGGTGATCATCGGAATAGTCGACATCTGTGAGGTTAAAATCAAACAGACAGCTCCAACGAGTGAGCCTATGACTATCCATGGTGCCCGGCGCCCCCATGGTGAGCGCGTTCTGTCAGAAAATGCACCAGCCATCGGGGTGACCAATGTGGAAAAGACAGATGTTACAGCGAAGACGAATGCTAGCCCTGCTGATTTGTTGTCAGGATTAATGGATTGAATCTGATTGGGCAGCAGGACCGCTAAGACGCCAGCGTAAAGCGCAAATAATAGGAAGAAAACACTGGTTAAGCTTATTAGAAGTACCCATTTTCTTGATCCATTTACATACATGCTGTCTTGAAAATCAGCAGCTGTAATTGTGGCACCGGGTTCGCCGGTTGCATCTGTTTCTGACATTTTGTTTCCTCCCAATATTTGCCCGCATTTTTTATTTTATTTAAGTGCCAAGCGTTGCTGGGCAGGGGCTGGGCCTAATTGAGTATTATCGATTATAATTGGCTGACGATATGTCTGGCGCGCGTCTTCACATAGGACGAGACCGTGGCCTGGAGTTTCAGATCCGTATATGAAACCATCTTCAATTTTGTACGGTGTCTCTACGAGATGTTCAAAATTCTGGAAGCTGTATTCAAGCCATTCTACTTCTGGCAGGGCCAAAGCCACATTGACACCAAGTTCAAGGAATGTGTTGCCCACTGTGATGGGGACACCCATATCGGCAGCTAGCCAGCCTATGCGCATAACATCAGTAAAGTGTCCGTGGACATTCAGCATATCTGTTGCGTGAGCTTGAATAAGAGCGCGCTTGCCTGAAACGTCTAGATATTCACCGGAATTTATAAGTGTATTTCCTGCAGTTTCGCGCAAGAGTTTTAGACCCTCTATATCAAAACGCAGAATAGGATCTTCTAGCCAGTAAATTTCATGACCAGCTCGGCGAATTGTATCAAGGTTTTGAATGGCTTCTTTAGGTGACCATGCCTCATTTGCATCAATCATTATTTTGGCGTTTGGGCCGATAGCTTGTTTAAGAAGGTCGAGGCGATGAATGTCGCGCTCTATTTCTGGGGCTCCCACTTTAATTTTAAAGCCCGTATAGCCTTGATCTGCAGCTTGGGTGAAAAGAGAACAAAACACATCATCTGATAAATGGTAGTCGAGACCGCTGGCATAAGCGCGTACTTTGCTACGTTTGGCTCCAAGCATTTTCCAGAGCGGAAGATTGATCGCTTTGGCAGCAACATCCCAAAGCGCGTGCTGGATAGCTTCACCAAAAGGGTGCGTTGAGCGGTTTAAGTGTCCACCACGCGGGCGTTTTACCTGATGAGCCAGTGCAATTGCCGGTTGCCCCTTTAGATTTGGCCAAACTTCTTCATCAAATGTGCGAATCAGTTCTTCTTCACTTGGTAAAGGATGAAATAATGACTGAGCAAACCCAAGACCAACATGTCCTTCTGAATCGATCAATTCGAGAGTGGCGACATGAACATGAGATGCGCGAACTTGACTGTCACCAACAATTCGATCACGAGCGAATTGGAAACGGGTTATGCGGTAGTCGACTAGTGGCATGATTTTGACTATAATGTCCCAAGATGTTGAATTGAAATATCAGACGGGTAAATAGATATGACAGATACAGGCCGAATGCAAGGGGTGATGAATATGGGTGGTCGTAAAAATAACCGTTTGGATAAAAATGCTGGTGTAATTAAAGGCAAAGAAAAAGAGAGCCTGAGCGATGTAGCGTATCAAGCCGTATTACAAGGACTCTTTGATAGAATAGTTCCGGTGGGGGCATTTGTATCTCAAAGCAAGCTTGTTGAGTTGCTGGGTGTGCCTATTCAACCGCTAAGAGATGCGTTGCGGGTGCTTGAGGCCGAAGGTGTGCTGGAAATTCATCCGCGCTCAGGTATCCAATTCTTGAAACCGGATTTGGAGCTAATACGCAGTACATATCAATTTAGGACACTTATAGAGAAGGCTGCTGTGCGCCATTTCGCTGAAATGGGCGATGCTGAAACCGCTGTAAACCTGTTGGAAGAGCACCGCGCCGTTGTGGGTCTGATTGAAAAGAATGATATTGATCAAGATATTTTAGAGCGTATCGAGGGGCTTGAGCAAAGTTTGCATGGCAATATCATAGCAAGCATGAATAATCCGCTGATCGAGAATACTGGACGTCGGCTTAAGAATTATGTCGTCCTTATTCGATTAGAGCGCCTTATTACTAAGCCATTGGCGCTTCGTTCTTTAAAAGAGCACATTGCAATACTGGAGGCATGTGTCGCACGAGATGCCGATCGGGCCGAGGCAGCTGTAGCGGATCATTTCCATGCTGCAATGCAGAGAATACTCGGGTTTATTTAAAGCAAAGCTTGTTGAAATATCAGTTGCATTAATAGAGATATCATTGTAATTGATGCTCTATGAGCAAAACAAATAAAGACATTATATTTAATCGGGACGTTTTGGGGCAGCTTGGATTAGGGTGTGCTTCTTTAGGGAATTTATTTCATCAAGTGTCCGATGAAGAAGCAGGGGCGACCGTTAAAGCAGCCATAGATGCGGGCATCAAATATATGGATGTCGCGCCGCATTATGGATTTGGTCTTGCTGAGAAAAGACTAGGTGAAGCGCTTGAAAGATATGATGCCGACGAAAATATTATCATATCTACCAAAGTTGGTCGCAGGTTGGATCCTGTGCCTGACGGAACAGACCTCACTGAGATGCGTCAGGCGTT
Organism: Hirschia sp.; assembly: GCF_058892565.1. Lineage (NCBI taxonomy): Bacteria > Pseudomonadati > Pseudomonadota > Alphaproteobacteria > Hyphomonadales > Hyphomonadaceae > Hirschia > Hirschia sp. The sequence continues at coordinate 3,334 of NZ_JBZXVU010000043.1, forward strand.
TTATTCTCCAGAACCATATTACAGCGTGTTCGATTATAGCTATGATTCAATCATGCATTCTTTCGAAGCGAGTAAAACAAGATTACGTCGTGATCGGATAGATATTCTCTATGTGCATGACATAGGACGTTTTACGCATGGCGAAGATCATGCGCAAACCTACCGTAATTTCATGGAAGGCGGTTATCGCGCTCTGCGGGAACTGCGCGACGCTGGTGTTGTGGGCGCGATTGGGTTGGGCGTAAATGAATGGGAAGTGTGTGAAGAAGCACTGAGTGACGCGCCGTTCGATATAATATTACTTGCCGGCAGATATACATTGCTAGAGCAGAGCGCACTGGACAGCTTTTTGCCATTGTGCGCCCAGAAAAACACGCAGCTTGTGATCGGTGGTCCTTATAATAGTGGGATTCTAGCCAAAGGTGTTCGCGGCAATGGACCTCATATTTACGAATACCAGGACGCACCAGAAAATATCATCAAACGTGTCGCTGCCATAGAAGATATTTGCGATAGATATGGTGTCCCACTAGCTGCTGCAGCTCTTCAGTTTCCGCTGGCCCATCAGCAAGTTTCGACAGTCATACCGGGCATGGGCAGTGCGAGGCGCATTCAATCAACTCAAGCATTGATGAGCCATTCCATAGATAAAGCATTCTGGGAAGAATTAAGAGCCTCCGAGCTTATTCGGCCAGATGCACCTATTCCAACATAATCACAGGATTTAAATTATGCGTCGTTTAGAAGGCAAAACCGCTATCGTTACAGCTGCAGGTCAGGGGATTGGGCGTGCCACGGCAGAATTGTTTGCTGCGGAAGGCGCGCGGACAATTGCAGTAGATTTGAACCCAGACACTCTGGCAACTCTGGAAGGGTGTGAAACGCATGTTATGAATTTGCTGGATGGAGATGCGATTTTAGCATTGGCCAAAGAGATCAAACACACAGATATTTTGTTTAACTGTGCGGGATTTGTTCATGCAGGTACGATTTTAACGACAGATGAAAAAGATTACGATTTTTCCTTCGATCTGAATGTGAAGTCTGCTTACCGTATGATCCGCGCATTTCTACCAAGTATGGTCGAAAATGGTGGTGGTTCAATTATCAACATGTCTTCAGTGGCGAGTTCCGTTATCGGTGTGAAAAATCGCTTTGTATATGGCGCGAGCAAAGCAGCAGTGATCGGGCTGACTAAATCAGTGGCAGAAGATTACATTGGCAATGGTGTGCGTTGTAACGCAATTTGTCCGGGGACGGTGCAATCTCCATCCTTGGATGAACGTCTTGCTGCGACAGGTGATGCGGAAAAGGCAAGAACGGAATTTATTGCGCGTCAGCCAATTGGTCGACTGGGTCATCCTGATGATATTGCTAATCTAGCCTTGTATCTGGGAAGTGATGAGTCATCATACACGACTGGCGGGACGCACATTATTGATGGTGGTTGGTCTAATTCATAAACGTTGGGAGTTGTCGCTATGTCACAAAGAGTTTGTTTAGCGCTTGATCTTGTCGATGACCAAGAGCTGATTTCTGCATACGAAAAATGGCATAGAGTCGGTAATGTTCCTGTTGAGATTGTAAAATCTATTGCAGATTTCGGTGTGGAGAATATGGAGATTTTTCGTGCCGGAAATCGTATGTTTATGATAATGGATGTTGCAGACAATTTTTCAGAGAATGTGAAAGCTGAAGCTGATTCCAAAAATCCCCATGTGCAAAAATGGGGAGAGTTGATGAAAAAATTTCAGCAACCTATTCCGGCCGCTGGACCGGATGGAACTTGGTTCCCAATGGAAAACATATATCGCCTAACCGATCATATCGCTTATTATAAAGATAAATCATGAGAATTGCATCAACAGCTGATTTTAGAGAAGCTGCGCGTCGACGAGTCCCACGTTTTCTGTTCGATTATGCCGATGGTGGTTCGGGAACCGAAGATACAATGCTCAGCAATTCAGCTGATTTGCGTAAAGTGGCTTTGCGTCAGCGTGTTCTAAAAGATGTTGCGTCTATTGATCTTTCAACTGAGATTTTAGGACAGAAGCAAGATCTGCCTGTCGCGTTGGGACCGGTAGGGATTAGCGGTATGTTTGCGCGGCGTGGTGAAGTGCAGGCAGCTTCATCGGCTTCCAAAGCAGGGGTGCCCGCATGTTTATCGACAGTTTCCATATGTTCGATAGAGGAAGTTGTTGCTGCCACAGAACGTTTTTGGTTTCAGCTATATGTAATCCGTGACCGTTCAGTCATGCTCGATATAATTGAGAGAGCAAAAGTGGCGGGTGCGAAAGCGCTTGTTTTTACAGTTGATATGCCTGTGCCTGGTTCGCGTGCTCGGGATGTGCATTCTGGTATGTCTGGTCCGAATGCAGGTATCCGGCGAATTATGCAGGCTGTTGGCAAGCCGGCATGGTCAGTAGATGTGGGATTGCTTGGGCGACCGCACACTCTGGGTAATTTGGTTGCAGCGCTAGGCAAGGGCGCTGGCATCAATGATTATATGGGCTGGTTGGGCAAAAATTTTGATCCCTCCATTCAGTGGAAAGATCTGGAATGGATTCGTAGTGCTTGGGATGGGCCGCTGATCATCAAAGGTATTCTTGACCCTGAAGATGCGCGAGAAGCTGTTGCGCTCGGTGCGGACGGCATTGTTGTGTCTAATCATGGTGGCCGCCAACTCAATGGAGCGCTTTCAACGGCACACGCGCTTCCAGCAATCGCTGAAGCTGTCGGAGATCAAATCACTGTGCTCGCTGATGGTGGAGTTCGTTCTGGACTAGATGTCGTGCGTTTGCTGGCTTTAGGGGCTGATGGTGTTTTGCTCGGGCGTTTATGGTTGTACGCTTTGGCTGCAGGGGGCAGTGCTGGTGTCACGCAAATGTTTGATTTCCTGAAGCAGGACATGAAAGTGACAATGACGTTGGCCGGCGTAAATAGTATTTCTAAAATTGATCGATCTATATTGGTCGATTAAACGTCGTTTTAGTCCAAATTATCAGTGTTTCTAAATTTAGTTCGATATTGTGATCGCACTAAATTTAGAAACTTTGTTCGCCGAGATCACAGCTCGCAATTTTCATCTGAATGGTTTGGGTTTTTGATCCATTGATAAGCATCCACTGTCTCGCCACGTGGTAAGTAGCTCAGTGTGAATTCTTCGCCATTGCGCCTGATTGTAACTGTTAATTCCTGTGTTTGTTCGCCTTGAATATGGTCTTGTGGGATAGGGTGTACAATTTCATCACCATTTTGGAGCCCAGCTTGGTCAGCAGCAGATCCTATTACGAGGTTTCTGATAATGCGTGTGGGTTCACTCAATACGGCTGGATCAAACCCTAATTCATATCTGCGAAGTGGAACTTGTGTTCGGATGAAGCAGGGACCAAAGGCGGAAGCGTCGGGAACGATAAGTGTTCCGTTTAGAAAGTCTTGAAATTCTGCGACTGCTGATGGTCCTAAATGGGTATTTAATTCTTCTTCCCAATCTGAATTAGTTAGCGCATGCCCATTATTTGACTGCTCAAGTAATTTAAGCATCAGGGTATCTAATGTGACTTTGCCTTCTGTTTGGGTGCGCAGTTCATGGTCGACCGTGGCGAAATATAACATGCCTCTATCATAAGGGAGTGTCCGAATGCGCGTATCGAGCCAGAATTTTTTCGGAATTTCACTATTTGGAGCTTCCGCCATCAGGCTTGTGTAATATCTGGAGGCGGCGAAGTTTAGGTCTGCCAAGAAGTCTTCAGAAGACATCATTGCAAAGCGGGTAGGGAGGCGCGCTTGGTAGAAAACGGCGAGTCCTTCGCCAAACCATGAGGATTCAAGTCCGCCTGGTTCTTCGATGAAAGGTTGAAATGTATGGAACATTTCATGGGCCAATGTGCTTTTTAGTCCTGATATAGTGGTGTCACCTTGCTCGCCAAAAGTTGTGACGAAGGAATGGTGCAGACCAACACCGCCGCCTGCGTTTACGGGATTGTACCTTAAGAATACTCCGTAAGGAGGGACTTCTTTCATACCGAAAAATGCGCTGTAGTGTGTGTATAGATCAGCAGTCCAATGCATGAGATTTTCTGCATCGAATGGTGGTGCGCCATACCATGCAGAAAAGAAACCATTCTCAGGCACGATTTCAGGATAGGTCTGAACATTCCCCATCATGTAGAAAGACATACGCATTGTCACAGCAGTCATTTCAGCGCTGACATGTCCTTCTCCGATTGAACTAATGCCGCGACTTTCGGGCGGAGCGGCAGTTAAATCCCAATCTATTTCGGTTTGATATGAATCATCACCGGGTGGTAAAATGAGGAAGACATGTCCTGCCGCTGATGTCCCACCATCTTTACTTAGAAATGAGAAAGGCGGTGCTGGTCCACGCGGCGGCAGGCTTGCATTTGCAGGAACAGTGTAAGTTACATGTATTGGACCATCAGGTTGCCTATCAGCATACCAGAGCCTTGAATTACCGCCTATTACAGCATCACCGGCATTTTGCTTGTCTAAAGTCTTATCTATAGCTGACAAAGTCAGCGGGCCATTCGCATCATTTGCTTTTAAATCAGTCACGATTGTTGCGACTGTATCCACATTGCTTGACACTAATGGGATTTGTAAAACAGGTGCATCTTTCTGGAATGTTTTTCCCGAAATCTGAAGTTGGATTTGGACAGAACCTATTGTGTCAGGGGCATCGACACGTGCTTGAGGTGCGAGCGTCAAATTTATGTGAGGCGAGGCAATATTGCCCAAGTCCGTGTCTTTAGGAGCAGTTGGATTACACCCTGTCACGAGTAATAAGAAGGCTAACAAAGCTGTGATCGGCATTGGTTTCATTGGGACATTCTCATTCTAGGTGTGACTATAAAAGTCATATAGCGTGTAAACTTGCTCAATCTTAGGTCGGTTTTGACTCAATTCAGATAATTTGAAACTTATAGGATTTTGATGGATAAAGTATGCGTATATTCTGGTTTTTTAATATAGGGTATGTCGTATGAGTGAAGAGTTGAATGTATTTGATGTTAAAATACTGGAGCAATTGCAAAAAGATTGCAGTCTCTCCACTGTGGAGCTGGCGGATGCTGTTGGGCTGTCTCAATCCCCGTGTTGGAGACGTCTTCAACGTTTGAAGGATGAGGGATATATCAAGCGCCAAGTGGCGATACTTGATCGTGAAAAATTTGGATATGATCTGCGTATTTTTGCGCTTGTAAAAATGCGACGCTTGTCTGATACCGAACGCGAAGCATTCACGCGCAAAATTGCAACCACGCCTGAAATAATGGAGTGCTACTCGATTTTTGGAGAAATGGATCTTATGATGAAGATCCAAGCCAAATCCATGTCGTGGTATCAGCATTTTTTAATGGAGTTCCTTTTAAAACTTCCGGGTGTTGAAAACATAAATTCAACGGCGACATTAGGAGAAATCAAGTCTACCACGGCTATTCCAGTGCGTGGCTCTATGGCTTTGTAGGCGATAGGGGGTAGGCGATAGGGGAGTTTCCATTCTCCTAGTTTGCTTTAGCCATACACTCGACTTCGACGGTTGCATTTAGCGCCAATCCATCAGCTGCAAAGGCGCTGCGTGCTGGCATTTTTCCCGGTGTAAAATACGTCACATAAACTTCGTTGAAGTCTGGCCAATTGCTGATGTCATCTAGCATGACAGTGCATTTGAACACGTCCTGCATTGTAACGCCTGCGTGTTTAGCGATTTCGGAAATGGAATCCATAACCTGACGAGCGTCGTCTTTAAAGTCTTCAGCGCCGCCATTGGGACCACCGATTTGACCTGAAAAATAGACAACGTCTCCAACTGTTACTGCACCAGAAAAAGGAATTTTTCCTGACTCTATCAATGCCTGTGTCGCGCCCGGTAGGGGCGTGTATTGGATTTCTGTTTTCAATGCTTGTGATTGATCAGCTTTATCCAAGCGGGCTGGCGGCGTCGAAAAAGGAATGATGTTGAGCGCTTTGTAAATCTCGTCTGGGAAATAAACACTTCCATCAACAACAACCATTCTAGGTGTTTTAATCGCTTTGATATCTTCTATAGGATTGCCGGGCAGTAATACAAAGTCGGCTAGTTTGCCAATCTCTATTGAACCGAGGTCTTTTTCCTTACCGACATGTTTTGCAATGTCTAATGTCGCGATACGTAAAACGTCTTTGGCTGGAATGCCAGCTAAAGTGTATAATTCCAATTCACGATGCATGGTGAAGCCTGTCCCATTGTCTGTGCCGGGTAGCAAGCGAATGTCATTATCATATAGCCGTTTGATCGTATCAAGAATGCGTTGGAAGCCGTCTTTGTAGGCTTGATCTGCACCTTCATCTTCTAGCTTCACAAACGAGCGTTTGCGATTGCGCTGGTAGGAAATAGGCATATGCGAGAAATAGTCAGTGGCAATGGCTGGGACTTTTCCGGCACGACTGAGCATTAGAAGCTCAAGAATTACGCCTGTCGTATCAATTCCAACATCATTGTCTTTTAGCTTTTCTAGTGTGCTGCGGACTTCTGGTTGCTCTAAGTCTAGATTGGAGGCGCGCGCCATAGCAGTTAGTCTAAGAGGGGTGCGTGTGTCTTCGCCATCATCAAGCAACCAGCCGAGCATTAATTGGTTCATATGGGTGATTTCATCATATCCAGCTTCGATTTGGCGGTCTGGATGTGTGAAAGCTGGAACATGACCAACAATTGGTAAATTATGTTTGTGTGCTTCAGCAACGACAGCTTCATACCAATCAGGATTGAACGAGTTATAGGTCTTGATGAAATCATAGCCATTGTCAGCATACCATTTAACAGCATCAACTGCTTCTTTTTCAGTATCGGCTATTATCCCGTAACGAGCAGAATATGTGCTTCGTCCTTCGAGAAATCCACCACGGGCAATAAGGCGTGGGCCTGCAACGTCATGACTTTTCTTTTTTTCTATAATGTCTTGAAGGTATTCGTTTTGGTTTCCCATATCGCGCGTGGAAGTGACACCAGCAGCCAGATAATAAAGGCCATTTTGAAGGCTCGTATGCGAGTGCATATCAGTCAAGCCGGACATAAGTGTGCCGCCTGCGCCATCAAATACAGGGTAGGCTTTTGTGTAGATATCATTGGGTGAAAAGGCTTTAATGTCTGCAATGCGGTTGTCTTTTACAAACACAGTCGATGCTTTGCTTAAATCACCCGACGCTGGTGAATAAATATGTATGTTTGCAACTGCAAAGCCTGTTTCATAAGTGTTGGTCAGGGATTTTGCGAGTTCGGATGCATGTGCGATTGATTGCTCACGTGCGATATCCATTAAATCTTGTGAAAAAGCTTCATAACCTTCTTTGATAATGGACCCGGATTCTGAGAGTTTTGCAAAAAAATCGCCGCTTTCATCTATCGCAATGAGTGAGCCTGTCGAATTGGCACCTGATAGGCGGTATAGATCGAATGCCACTTCTAAATCATCGTGAGATAGAGTGCGTTTGGCGAGGTGGTTGAGTGTAAGCTCTCCTGCTGGAAGCAGTGGCATTTTATGGTCTTCGTCTTTTAAAAGAGCTTTTGCGTAGACATAATCATCCCATGGTGTGCCATCATTCATAAGATATAGAGCAGGCTCGCTAAGCGTCGTTTCGCCGTCGTCAGCCTGACTTTTCCATTGCGCTGTATCGTCTGTAATATGGAACCATTCATCAACAGTGCCGCCCATGAGGCTCGTGCCTTCTAGTGTCCAGTGAACGGGCACTAAATTTTGATTTAGTGTCAATTTTGATTTCGACTTCGGGCCACGACCATTATCATCGACATGGAATTGAATTGTGGTGGTATCGCCCTTGGTGTTGGCTTTGACATATCCGACATTCTCACCATTGGACATGATGCTGAGACTTTGTTTATCGTCCGCATATGACAGGGAAGGGGCCATAGCAATGACGCCGATGGTCACAAACAAACGGGACATTTTGAGCATTAGCCGTCTTTCTCTTGGGAAGTTTTATCAGATGTGGTTTCGCGAACGAGCTCGCGAATTAGGTTCGTAAATATAGGAAATTGCGTTGTTTCTTCATACGGGGAATGACCACCTTCAAGGATTTGAAAATCGACTTGATTTGCGGGTAACCCAGAATGATCGAGAATATATTCTACTGTACCTGCTGGCACAGCTAAATCACGCATTCCTGTAAACACTAAGAGCTGAGTTTTGTTGTGCTTTGTTAGATAGTCACGCAAAGGTTTGATCGCTGAAAGCGTGGGAGAATAGGCGCGACCGGAAGACCAATTCCAACCAAAATTAGCATCTAAATTCAAAGATCTATAATCGTCTTCAAATTCAACCCCAGTTTTTTCTTTTAGGTAATCTGCGATATCAGGCGCTGCGATTACATTTGAGCGGCCAAGGGCCAATGAAGGATCGTTTGCAGCGTCTGGTCGGTCTTCGCGTTGCGGAGGTTTTTTGACGGCGGCTTTTGCTGTGTTTAACCGGCTTATCAGTTTATTGTCTTCTGCGAGCAGGTTTTCTAGGAAATATTGGGTATCTATCCGCAGATTTTGAGACAGGATCGCGGCCTTATCCAAACCTGTAAGCTTGCTGAGGGTTTGTGCGATGTGCTGGGCTTCATCTTGAGGAAGCTTGTCGCCTTTTTGGAGGGCTAGAAGATATTCGGTTTCAGCAAATTCTTGCGCGCGATCGAAGACGTCTCTTTCAAGCGGGAGATCTAATGCGGACTTACCATAGCGCCATGCTGTGGCTGTCATGGTGGGGAGGGTTGAAACAAAAGCCTGATCATAGTTTGAGAGGCTGCCATCGAGCATTGGGGAAACCATAATCAAACCGGCTGGGGTCACTTCTTCCAGATAGGGTAGTAATTTACCGAGACGAAAGCCGCCATAGCTTTGTCCTGTAATGAAGATGGGTGCGTCTTCTCTTTTGTATTCTTTTATCCAAGTGCGAATGAATAATGCGACTGCTTCGGCATCATTGTTGATGTCTAGATATTTATCTGCAGCTTCGTCACTATTTGAGCGACTAAATCCCGTGTCGATCGGGTCAATAAAAACAAGATCTGCAGTGTCTATCAATGAGTCAGGATTAAGCGGGAAAGCAGGCTTTGTTTGATCTGTTTTATTGCGGGTAAATGGTCCCATTGAAAAATGGAGAGGGGAGGAAGATGCGCCCGGACCGCCATTGAAGAAAAATATAATGGGGCGTTTGTTGTCATTGCTTTTTGAATTTAAAAGGTAACTCGTTGCAGAGAGAAAGGGTGGGGGGTCTCTTTCTGCAACGAGCCCTATTTCAAGTGAATCCCACTGGATTGACACATGAAATTCTGTGTTCAAAGGGTAGGATATGTCTTTCTTCACGACATTGAAGAAGATCGGGGGGGGGGTGACTTCTTCAGGTGTCTCACACTGAGCTGTCGTTCCAGATAGTGGCAAAACGCTGAACAGGCAGCTCAATACTATTTTTCGAAAGATCATATCCATATGAATATTCTCGTCTTTAAAACGCAGAACTACTATTCCAAAATCCTGCCACTTACTCTGTTGTGGCAATGATTATGCGGTGTATTCACGTATTTGGAAATGTTTATGTCCAGAAAAGAACCAGCTCTCTAAAGTTGACAATTCATCACCATTTTCGAGATTTATGATGAGGTAACACACTGGAGGTAGGTCAATGAAAATGACTCGTAGAAACTATTTAACACTGAGTACAGCAGGTCTTGCTGGTGCGGTTTCTGCATGTGCTTACGGGGCCAATAGTGAAGCTTACGCTGCTAACGAAACGGTGACGAATTTTCCCGATCGTCATAGTTTTGATTTAGGTAAAACCGTCTATCTAAATGCCGCTTCACAACATCCAATGCTGCGTCAATCCCAAGCAGAAATAGATGCGTATTTGGCGCATAAAAAGACGTTTGCTCCTGACGATGACTATCATCTGAATACAAAAGCGCCCATCGAGAAATTTGCCAAACTTGTGAATGTTGATCCATCTGACTTGACCTATGTTCAAAGCACGACAGCTGGTGAACAAGCCATTTTGCGTTCTTTAGGTCTGCCAAAGAAAGGAGCAAAAATAGTGACGGATACACTGCACTTTTTCGCTTCTCTACCAGTCTATGCAGATTTTGAGAAAAAGGGCTGTGAGGTGACGTGGGTTAAGGCGCGTGACAATAAAATTCATATGGAAGATATGGAAAAAGCTATTCAACCGGGTACGAAGCTTGTGGCCTTGTCTCTAGTTTCAACCTTTAATGGCTTTCAGCATGATTTGAAGGCTGTGTGTGATCTTGCTCATTCCAGAGGTGCATTGGTTTACGCAGACATAATCCATGCGGCAGGCTGTATTCCATTAGATCTTAGTGAAAGCGGCGTGGATTTTGCGGCATGTGCCAGTTATAAATGGCTTATGGGAGATTTCGGTCTAGGTTTTCTATATGCCAGCAAGGCTGGGCGTGCACATCTTGAGCGTTCAAATTGGGGCTATTATGGTATGAGTGAGTTCAAGTCTCACATATATCCTTTTGATCCACCAAGTGACACGATTGTTGATTACGCTTTTTCTGATGATACGTCTGGCTGGTTTGCTCTGGGAACTTATAACCATGTAACTGCTGCTCAGTTGAATGGATCGCTAGATTATATACTGGCGCATGGTGTTGATAAGATCCAATCACATGCAAATTTGCTTACGGCGCAATTGGTAGAGGGCATGCAAACGCGTGGATTTGATGTCATTACACCCGAAGGTACATCCACCCCGATTGTTGCAGCTGCCTACCAAGATGCAAGAGAGAAGCTTGGCGCTCGGTTTAAGGATGCGGGTATATCAACATCTATATCGACACACCGTATTCGTCCTAGTGTGTCAGTGTTTAACACCTCAACAGACATTGAGCATTTCCTAGATGTTCTTGGAAATGCTCAATAAAAAATCATTTCTGAAGAATGAAATTTTTCAAATCCGTGCTAAAAGCTTCAGATGTTCCACCTAGATATAGCATGTGACCTGATGGGTATTCTTTAAAGGTCACTCGATCGAGAGGAACACCGCCAGACTGGATTTGATCATAGGCGGCGGCCGGTGTTGTTACCAGATCATAATATCCTGAGGCTACAAAAACGCGCAGATCTTTATTGCGTCGTAAAGACCAAGCAAGTTCCTGCGCGCTATTTTTTGCAGGGACTGGTGTAAATCCGCGTTCAAAATTCCAATAAGGTAGCAGGTCTTTCCAGCGAATTGCAGTGTAAGGACGCGGGATTTCTACACCGAGATGTTCGCTCAGCAACATATGAAAACCAGCGACAAATCCAGGAACATACTGCGTCATTGCCGCGTCATCTGCAACAGGGTCGTGTCCTGAATTGACGAGAGGAAGTGTGTAGCGACTATCATAGAGGCCAACTTGTAAGCCTTTGTTTTGCAATGCCGTGTTGGAAAATTCACCTTCTGTAACGACCAGATCATCGCCAATTTGTTCTTCGGTCAGCCCCGTTAGTTCTTTCAATTTTTGTAGGATTAGCTCTTTTTCGTTTATCGAAAGAGTGCCGTTATCTGCTTTTAGTAAAGCTTCAAAATAGGTCGTTTTTGAGAATTCAAGGGTTTGATTATAGAAGCTTTCGATTTCTTCTTCAGGCTGAGTCAGACCATGAAAAGCGGCGGTGACAGCAATGCCTGGCAAACGCAAAGCGTGTGCTTTTAAAATCTCATTTTGAGCTTTAGGAGGCGCTGTTGCGCTGTGTTTGTCCAAAGTTGTGCCTAGAAGAATAATACCGTCTAGCGTGATCCCACGCATTACACCGGGAGGAAAAGGACTCCCCAAAAGTGCGCGAGGCAAAATTGCGGCCCGTGTTGAGCCATAACTTTCTCCTAAAACGTATTTGGGAGAATTCCAGCGTTTGTTTTGCGTCAGCCAAAGCTCTATAAATTGAGCGATTGAATCCGCATCTTCATCAACACCCCAGAATATTTTGGGATCTGTTCCATTGAGGGGACGGCTAAAGCCTGTCCCAATAGGATCAATAAAAACCAGATCAGCATAGTCTAAAGGTGAGTTTTTATTATCAATGATTTCAAAGGGCGGGACACTTGTGGGGTTTACATCTTTGTCCAATTTTAGCTGTTTGGGGCCAAGTGCCCCCATATGCATCCATAACGATGCTGAACCTGGACCGCCATTAAAAACAAAGAGCACAGGACGGTTTGCAGTGACTTTATCTGTTCGGATATAGCTGAAGCTAAAAATGCTGCCTGTCGTGTTGCCTGCTGTGTCTTTTAAATAAGTTTCTCCCGCAATTGCATCATAGGAGACCTTGTCACGTCCAATTTTAATTTGGTGCTGAGTTATCTTGCTATAAGGGGAGGGCTCACCTTTAAAAGTTGGAACAATTTCAGACGATGGAATGGGATTTTGAGCAAGGGATGTAGGCAGCATTGTTAGGTGGAATACACAGATACCGATACTAAATATTTGAAGCAGTTTCATTGCGTAACTTCCTTTGTCTTTTCAGCAATATAAGCAACTGCTGCAATGTCTTGGACGATGTGCCCTAGAGATTTGAAAATGGTGATGTCTTCATTGCTTGTTCGTGCATCTAATGTTTTAGAGGCCACTTCGCCAATTTCTCCGAGAATATGGTTTTCTGAAATTGCTTTATTTGCCAATGCATGCCTATATTCGGAGCCTTGGCTTTCTACAGAAGTTTTTGAATCAACAATAAATTTTGAGATAGATACAAGTGCGTCATCTATTTCACGTGGTCCATCAAAGCTTGAACCTACTATGTTCAGGTGTGTACCTTTGGAGACATGATGTTGGTGTAGAATAGGCGTCGTAGCGCTCGTAACTGTACATATTATGTCAGCTTTTGCGCATGCGGTTTCAACGTGTTGATGCCGGGTGCATTTTATGCCTGTAAGCTGCTCTATTTTCTGAGTAAGTTGCGCGGCTTTGTGAAGGCTGCGGCCCCAAATACGGATTTCATTGATTTGTCTGACTTCCAATATAGCTAGCGCATGATGGAATGCCTGTTCACCAGTGCCTAGAATAGTCAAAATACTTGCTTCTTTGCGCGCAAGCAGATTGGTTGCCATGGCGCTAGTGCTTGCTGTTCTAATGGCGGTGATAGCACTCGCATCGGCGATGCAAGTGGGGGCGAGTGTGTCTTTATCGAAAGTAACGACAACGCCCTGATGAGAGCTTGATGTATTGTCAGCTCGGCTCGGGGAAACGGCAACAAGCTTAGAGCCAAAAATATCGAAATCGCCTAACGTACCGCCCATAATACCATACATTTTATCTGCACCTAAAGGCAGAATTTGTCGGAGCATTTGGCGTGTTTTATTCGATGACAGTTTGATCATTGCATCCTGCATTATGCGGATGCAATCGATATAGGTTAGGTGAGTTTCTACGTCTTTAGCAGAAAAAACGCGCATTTATAATGTCTCGTCGAGATTGCTTTGTTCACCTGTAATAAGGGTTTTCAAATCCTCACAGAATAGTTTGGCTGAGTTTTCTATTGAATAAGCCATGTGGCCACCTCGGTAAAAAGATAGTTTTACGCGGTCTTTGGGCCAATCGGATTGCATTGCTGCATAGCGTGCACCACCAACAGTGGTTTGCGCATCATGATAGCCGTTAGAAATGACCAAACGAAACTCAGGGTTGGCTTCAAATGCTGGGTTTAAATGATCCCCATATGCATACGCGCCAAATGGTGACACATCTATCCAATCCCAACTTGGCAGGCCGCCAAAATATTCACCATTCACATATGAGTCGGGCAATGGGAAACCGAACACGTCTTGGAAATAGGATGTAAAAGCTTTGATATAACGCTCATAAATCACTCTAGAAGGATCAGCAGGACCTTCTTCATCAATTGAGCGTGAATACCGGATATCGGAGTTTCCAAGGAGTAGTTTTTTGTCTTTGAAAAGTTCGCTACGGTATTGTTGCTTGGTTATGCGGATATTGTTATCGACATAAAATTGCGCAGGGATGCCAGTGTATTTTTCTAGCTTGTCTGAAATCGATTGTACTTCGTTTTCTGAGAGCAGGTTGCCTTTATAGAGAGCTGCTAAGTATTCACTGTCCGCAAAGGATGTGGCTTCGTTTATGAAGCTTTCAAATGTATAATTAGCTTTATCTGCAACATCTAAATCCCATGCCGCAGCAGCTAATGTGGGGAGTGAAGCGACATAGCTGATGATGTTTTGTTTGCGTTGCGCGTATTCTATAATGTTGACGGCTTGTCCCATCAGCATCACACCCTCAAGTTGGATGTCTGGGTGTTGCGTTGTGAGCATGCCGGCGGCCAATGCAGCGCGCATCGTTCCAAAGCTTTCTCCAACAATAAATATCGGTGCTTGTTCTCGATTATGCAGCTGTAACCAAGTCGTTGCGAAGTCTACAAATTGTTGAGCATCTGCTTCAAGTGAGGTGTAGACGAGTGGATCAATACCTTCAGATACTTTGCTAAGTCCGGTTGAGGCTGGATCGAAGTAGACAAGGTCGGCGACAGCTAGAGGGGAATATGTATTTTCAATGAGTTTCGCATTTTCTACATGGATAGAAATATCATCGTCAAAAGCAACGCGATAAGGGCCAGTTGCCCCGATGTGAAGTGGTATGGACGATGAGATTGGACCGCCATTGAAAACAAAAAGAACGGGGCGTTCCGTCTTTGCGGTTTCATTTTCAGCAACGTAAGAAATCGTAACTAGTTTTGCCCCGAGTTCTTTGGAATTTTTTTGAATCTCGATTGTTTCTAATGCGGCTGTATAGGAGATTTTCTTATCTCCGAATATGCCGGTTTTTGAAACAGAAGTTTCGTACGCGGATTGATGATGCGGTGTTGCATCATTGCCTTTGGTGGCATCCGCGACTGGAGCTGCATTGCAGCTCCAGAACATTGAAGTAGCGGCTATAATTGCCGTGAAGAAAAAGAAAGGTTTTTTCATTTTAATCCATTCATTTTCAAGTTGTTAGCTAGCGAAATGCTAGAACATATAGTTCAGTCCAACAAAGTAACGGCGACCTAGAATGTCACCATAGCTCAATGATGGGTAAGAAGGTGCTTCATCAAACATGTTTTTAACACCAGCGCGAACGGTCAAACCATTTTGCAATTCATAAGCTGCTGATAAGTCATGAGTGTAGTTTGAGCTGATGAAGTGGTTTGGATTGTTTTCAATCGTTGCACCTTCTTCAGCTAGGACACTGTCCAGATAGCTCATTTTATATGTCGCACGGAATGGGCCGTTAACATATCCAGCATCAATTCTTGCGGACCAGTCTGGCTGGTCAACAGTTCCATCTGTTGAAACAAATGTTGTTCCTGTGACGGACGTTGAATAATCAGACACGTGTGTCGCTTCTACCCCAAACGAAAACTCACCAGATAAGCTTTTAGCGATATCAGTTAAGTCAAAACTATAGTTTGCGTAGTAAACTTCACCTCTGAAAACGACTTGCCCAGCGTTAAATGTCGTTGTCCGTCCAGATATTACCGAACCTGCCTGAATGGTTGGATCTGTGCTCGCTTGAAGACGTGTAAAGGCAGAACAAACATCAGCAGTTTGACCAACACTGTCATAACAGGCAGCCATAAAGTCTTCTGTCGTGAAGGCGGACAATCCGTCTTCAAGGTCAATTTCTATACGGTCTACAGATAGCGATAGGCCTGATACTAGGAAGTTATCAAACACTATTCCGTATGTTGTTGTATCAGAAACTTCGTTTTGTAGTTCTGCATTTCCACCCGAAGTGATGGATGCATAAGTGAAATTTTCAGAATAGTCTTGGAATGTGTCTAGATTAGCATATTGCGGGTTCGCAGCCCATTCAGCTTCACAATTTGCACGGCGAAGAGCGGGATTTGGACCGGCGTTGATATTGTCTGAATCACATGGGTCGTTACCAATGCTAGAAAGTGCAACTGATGTTGGAGCAAAGAGCTGTTCTAAGCTTGGTGCACGGAAGTTTCGGCTTTTTGTTGCACGAGCTGTAATGCCGTCAAGAATTTCCCAACGTAGTCCCGCACTCCAGACAGATTCTTTACCCGCTATCGAGTTTTCTACATATCTATATGTACCATCCAGCTCTAGAGCATGAATACCCGGAATAGACATTTCTGGGCTTACAATAGGGACCAGTGTTTCAATTGAGAATTCATTCGTGCCGTATGATCCGGAGGTTGCCTCTTGTGGTGTGCCAGTGTCGACAAGTCCAAGTAGGTTTGCTTCGAGCGGTGTGTATCTGGCGTGTTCGTGACGGTGCTCATATGCGAGAACTGCATCAATAGGACCGGCGGGCAAGTCGATGATTTGTGTGCCTATTGTTGCCAACAGACCCATTTGTTCGTTTTCGTAAGTGTTACCGGTCATAACCGATACATATTGACTAGCTGCGCTGCTAATATTGCCTGCACCAAATGGGTTGAGTGCGACACAGCTTGCATCATCATTTGTTGAATCACTATCTGCATTTACGCTACAGACCGCTGTGCCAGTTCCATCATCGACTGCGTTAATAGCTTTATTGAACTTGGCGAAATCGACTCCCCAAGCTTTTTCACTACCACTCACTTCAGCGTAGCTACCTGAAATCTCCCAGTAGAAATTTCGATCTCCGGCATCAAAATCACCTTCCAACCCAAGCATGAGACGCGCAGTGTTGGTTTCATTTTTTGTCAGGTTTGAGGGGGCTAGGTCATCATAGAAATGACGTGACAACCACATTGGTGCACCAAAACCAAAGGCTGGGTTGGCAGCACTTAAGTCGGCGACGTTTTCATCTGTCAAAAATGCGTTGGTGGCAAAGAAAGGTATCGCCCCATAAAATGGGTCAGCTTGGTTTAGTACAGATCTAACATAGCCTTGACCAATGCTTTCCGCGTCTGTTTTAGAATATAAAAACTCACCATTTAAGCGAATGTTTGATGCAATATCATAATGGCCAATAAGGTTGGCTGTAATTCTGTCGACACCTGTGCGCAGACCTACAAGGTCGGAATAACGTGTACCTTGCCCACCTTCGGCAAATGGAATGCCGACAACATTTCCTGGGTCGTATGAAGTGAGGCCGCCATCTGATCCAAACTGGATCGGAGAACCATCAATGTTTGTTTGAAAAAAGGTAAGCGGTGCAGGCGTGTTATAGACGACGCCATTGCCATTAAAATTCCAGAAATAGGCTGGAAGAATTTCAGCAACTGACGGAATACCATCATTTGGACCTGTATCCAGAGGATTGGCGAGGGTGATACGAGAGCGGTTTGAGGCGTCAAAATCAGAGAAGCGCGCGATTGGGGAGGTGGAGCCTTCAATGTTGATAGCTATGTTACCGCGATTGTCATCGAAGTTTTTACCTGCAGTTAGTCTGTAGGATGTTTGCTCGTAATTACCTTGCTCAGTGTCACCATATTGAAGGTCTAATTCCAAACCGTCATAGTCATCTTTCAAAATATAGTTCACAACACCAGCAATAGCGTCTGAACCATAAACGGCAGCACCACCAGCCTGAACAACGTCGACCCGTTTAATCAAACCTGTTGGGATGATATTGGCGTCAACTTGAGATTCACCAAGCCCACTAGATGTGGTTACGAAACGTCTATTGTTCACAAGTGTAAGTGTGCGGCCAGCGCCCAAGCCAAAGATATCAGGATATTGTTGTCCACTACCGGAGGCATCACCGCTTCCATCAGCTTGATTTAGTTGTGGAGCAAGCGCTGTCAGGTCATTTAGCAAGTCTGATGCAGTGCTATAGCCTCGGTCTGAAAAGACTTCTGGAGTTATAGACGTAATAGGTGATGGTGTTGACGCCACTGATCGCTTGATACGACTGGAAGTGATCGTCACAGTCTCCATTTTTGTCGTTTCAACGACTTCATCCGTTGTGGCTGTCTGTGCGACAGCTAGTGGAGAAAGTACGGTCGGTAGCATAGCGATTGTAGCACATGTAGAGAACATGCTTTTTAGAAAAATAGACTGGCTCATCATTATCCCCTGAAGTAGCTGTGTGGCTTGTTTCTTAGCTTTTTGGTTGCCCTTAATTATCCACGCTAAGAGGTTGTCGATGGTTTTTTTATACTTATTTGCGGACCTGAAGCGGTGGCTTTGCAACAAATATGCGACAATTCCTGCTTGGAGCATAAAAATTCCTCTTCATCGAAGAGACTTATTCTTGCTCTGTACGAGGCGTGCTGAGGTAGTTTTTACGTCCGTAAATTACATAATAAAGTATTCCAATTAGAGACCAGATTAGCAGGGCGAGAAAAGGTCTATAATCTGTTTGGAATCCTAAAATGATAATGATGATACTTAAAATAACGCCCAGATAACCAAGTGATTTAATAACTTTGCGAGATGGTTTGAAAAAAGCTTGGTCGTGCAATTGAGGTTCAAGCTTTAACAATCGAATGCTGCTTAAACATATGGCGGCATATTTTAGAAGTGTTGGGATGTTTACTGCAAGGAATAGAAAAATAAGACTGTCAGGTGTGAAGAGCCCCAAGCAACATAGTCCAAAAGTTAAAATGACTGCATTTCTTGGTATGCCATTTTTAGGGTCTATCTTCGCAAGTGCTGACGGAAGCATTCCTGATTTGGCCATGGCGTATAGGAAGCGTGTCAGGATGATGAATGTGGCGTTAATCGAGCTTCCGATTGAGACGATTGCAGTTAGAAGAATTAGCCATTTCCCGTAGGTGCCGATACTTATTTGTGCGCTATCCAATAAAGGCGTTTGCGTGGCGAGTAGGTTTGTGTGTCCGAGCACACCAATAGTGACGACAGCGACAATCAAATATACGGTGCATGTTAATAACACTGACAAAACAATGCCCAATGGAATCGTTTTCTTTGGTTTTTTGATTTCTCCACCGACTTCGACTGCGCTTTCTATTCCGAGAAAGAGCGAAATCATTAGAGGTATCGCAGCCAAGGTGCCGGATAAGCCCTGCGGTGTGAAGGGGGTGAAGTTTTCGATCTGAATATCTGGAATGCCCGTGATTGAATAAAGTGTACACGCAGACAATAGAATGCAGAGCATCAGCATTTGTCCAAAATTGGCGACGGATATTCCGATCATATTCATGAGAAATACGAGGAGGAAAAAAACAAATATTGTCGGTTTTGATGGAAGATCTATAACGTTGCCGATATAGCTGACCAGTACCATTGTTAAGACTACTAAGGCCGCCGTACTGCCAGCAATGCGTAACCAGCTAATGAAAAAACCTGCAAAGGGTGAGATAAATCGACGGGGCCATTCAAATGAAGCCCCTGTCACAGGGACGGCAGACCCCATAAAGGCATAAATTAAAGCAAATATGATCATCGGGAACATGGCAAGCGCCATGGAAATGAGCATGCCCGGCCCAGCTAAGGAATAAGCAGGTGGTATGATTGAAAAAATCGAGACACCAATTGCTGTGCCCATACCCAAGGAGACAACACCCCACAGGCCTATGTCCCGACTTAATGTTGTTTTGCTTGATTTCATTGAGAGTTAAACTCGCGAACGGATTGTGCAGAAGAGACTGAGTGGTTTTCTTTAAAGGCGATGAGACCTTCAGAAAGGCGCTTTAGTCCTTCTTTGAGAATTTCTGGTGTGCATCCATAGCCAATTCTTATGTGTCCAGCAGCGCCAAAACACTCTCCGGGTATGACTGCAACATTGTGATTGTTTGCTAGCCAGTAGCTAAAATCAACTGTATTTTCAATGCCGATCAATTTGGGAAAACAAATGCAACTATGCAGATCTGTGCTCATTTCTATGTGATTGGATTCACTCATTTTGGTGAGCCAGCTTTTCATGACGGGTGTGGCTGTATCTACGATATCACGTCTTAGAGCGTCCAGTTCATTTGACCGCAGGAGAGTTTGGGCTGCAACTGCATGAGACAATTTCGATGTCGTCATATCATGTTCGCGAACATAATTCTTTATGGGTATCAGGGTTTGACTACCTGCGAAGATCCAACCAAATCTGAGTGTATTTAAACCATAGTTTTTGGTTAGGCTGCCAATACGTATGATATTGGGGTGTTCTTGAACTTTTAAACCATTAGAGAACTGTTCTTTATAGTCCAAATAGACTTCGTCTATCAGCAGATAAATTTGACGCTTTTCAAGTTCCCGCGCTAACCCTTGCAAGTCTTGCAATGGGGTGTAGGCCCCACTGGGGTTATGTGGATTTGAAATGATGACTATTTTTGTGTTGGCTTCCAATTTTTCTAAAATATCAGGAAGTGTGATTTCAAACTCTGGAGCTTTGCGCTCGAAAGAAGAATGTGTGATGCCGGCATTTTTTGCGCTTGATCGGAAAATATCAAAGCAAGGGTTTTCGATGACAACATGATCACCTTGCTTGCAAATAGCGCCCATTATAAAATTAATTGCAACGCTTGCGCCTGAAGTGCATAAAATATGCTGGTTGGGAATATCGTATCTTGATGCCAACCAGTTTTCCAAACTTGGGTGATTTCTAGAAAATACACTTTTGTAGTTTTGGGGCGTGGCGGTGGCAAATGTATCGCGTACTATCTCAGATAGAAATGAAGTCGGCTCAGGAATAGAACTTTCAAATAGAGGAAGTATTGGGTGTTTTGACTGTCTGGAAATGTCCAGAATGTCTCTTATCCAGTGAGCGAGAGGTGTATTGTAGTTGCTATTGGAATTAGACACGTATTTTTGATCCTGGACCCAAATTCGAACGATAAAAGAAACAAATTCAATTTGTTTTTGCGTGGTTTAGCCAAATAAATTATTCGGTGGTAAGAGGTTTTTCTATGCGTTTTTTAGAGGCTCTCTCGGTCATCGAACATAATATTTCGCTATTCGGGCTGCGTTTGGGGCGGGATCAAAGAAAAACACTCTGGTCCGGTTATGTGTTGGGATATTTCCCAAGTAATGGGTGGGAGACCTTCTGCATCGGAATGTTCCACTGCGTTTACACAATGCCCAAATGAATCAAGTGCAGGAAGAAATAGCTGACCATTAATGTGGACGTCTCTAACGATTTTAAGTTCATCTTCGTGTGTGTATTTGTTGGCCTCTATTGCCCAGTTCTCAATGTTCAAACTCCAGTCATTCGAGCGTAATTCAAAGACTTTTGTCATGAGGTCGTCGAGTGAAGCTGTGTTGTTTGAGGCATGACGAATTCTGGCGTCTAGGTCAGCAAAATACAAAGCGCCGCGCCAGTATGGGGCATGTCTGATATCGCCTTCACTATCATCAAAACCAATATGAACAATTTCATCAGCGCTCATTGCTCTACCGGGGTTGGCATAATATCGCTTAGTAAGTGTATTTAAGCGGTTTGCATAATTTTCTAGGCTTTCGTTTCCTGACCTGAAAGGCGTGGTGTATTCGTAATACGTGGTGAGCCCTTCAATAAACCAAGTACTATCACCGTGGGATTCATCCATATGGCCAACCCACATGTGAAGCATTTCATGTGTAAAGGTAAAGCGAGGGCCTTCTTCGCCGATTTCGTGTTCTTCAGCTGGACCTCTTGAAAGCATGAAAGAATTACCTAGTGCTGTTGCGCCTCCATAAGGAGGAGTATCCAACTGACGAAGAAAGACACGATAATCGTCTCCGGTTGCATCATGTGAAAAGAAGTCACTTAGATAAGCGTGCATTTTTGTAACAAAACGCATTTCTTTTGTAACATCATAAGGGAAGTCACCTAACCAAAAGCCTTTCATGTGGCTTTTGGTGATATCGTCAGGAAAGTGGCTGACAGGTCCTGCCATATACCATCCATTGCGAGTGTCGGAGGGGACGCCATTAAATTGTGTTGAAAAATCACCAAACGTGGTGGAAGCAATCGCATTTGTGTCAAATGAAGATAAGTCCCAATCTATATAATTGGTTTTGCTGTCGACATTTAGAGGCACCAATAGAAAGCCAGAACCTGCGCCGCTGACACCTCCTGATGCGGGGCGTATGCCAAATGCGGGGCCATCTATTGAATTAGGTGGTTGAACCAAGGAGCGGTAGGATATGCTGATTGGAAATTGAATTTCGCGGGTCGCAGTCCAAGTTCTAAAGTAGGGAAAACCACCGGGTGCTTTGGCATCGTCTTCGAAAGTAAAGGTAACAATGCCATTTGCATCATTCACTTTCATATCTTTTGTGCGTTCGGCGATACCTTCAACTCTGACGTAAGTGATAGGTATTTGAAGCTTGAGCCTCTCTTCGCCAGCATTGAGGTTTCCTTCTACAATCGAGTTTACCAAGATTGCTTCTACTTCTCCAGACTCATTGAGTTCTGGCTTTAAATTAATTGAAAAAGAAGGGGTTTTTTGTTCAGGGATTGAAACTGTGTTGGTTCTTGGAGAGCAAGATATGGTGAAAACTGCCAGAACAAATGATATGGCGATACCTGTGCGCATTTTTGTCATTTTGAAAGCCATAGGTTTTGTCCTGTTAGTTTGTGAAACGAAGGCTGCTAAGCACTAGAAATAATGTTTCACTCCCAATCGGAAAGGAATAGTCCTAAGACTGTCTTGCACAACTCTTCTGAGGATAGTGTATTCGAGCACAGGGCTTTTCTGAGATAAATTATCCCTTCGTTTGTCAATTAGAAAAATATACCTGCGTTCTATAGGGGGAGTTCTGTCGAGTATTTTTGGCATTTAAGAGCGATTTGCGAAGTTGCAGAGGCGACTGAAGGATGAGTCAAAATTTCATGCATTAATAGTCTTTCAAAGGAGCTGACTGATTCCTCCCGCACGATTAGTGTATAGTCGTATGACCCTGTGACTGAAAAACATTCCATAATTTTGGGAGTACGCTCGACAAATTGCTCAAAGCTTGTGCGCGCTTCCGGTGTGTAATTGGCCAGGTTGATTGAAACGAATATGCATACACTCAGGCCTGCGATGTCTGGATCTAAAAGAGTGACGCGCTTCCGAATGAGGCCATTGGATTCAAATTCTTGAATTTTGCGCCATAGTGTTGTGCCAGACATGCCGGCTTGTTCAATGAGTTCATTCTTTGGGATGATTGCGTTTTTTTGCAGTAAGTTTAGAAAAGTCCTATCTGACGCAGAGAAAGACATATGTGCGCTCCATGTTTCAAAAAAATCTAATTATTGAAATAATTATTTCAAATATTGTCGGAATGCAATAAAGAAAGAACGGACAAATCCAAGAAGGTTTGCTCCAATGAATGAACGTCATGGAGGCTTAAAATGGCTACCGATGTTCAACAAAAAAACCGCTATTCAAATGCGGATAAGAACAGTGATTACACAATAGATCAGGCTTGGGACACATATTCCGTTGCTGAACACAATCGATGGGATCGGTTGTTTGAATGCCAAAAGAAGGTGCTCCCCGGAAGAGCGTGCGATGCTTTTTTAAAAGCAATGGAATCTCTTGAATTATCTGAGCAGGGCATTCCTCATATGGGGAAGCTATCGGATAGACTTGAAAAAATGACCGGCTGGAGTGTGGTGCCTGTCGCTGATCTTGTTCCTGACGATGTCTTTTTTGATCATTTGGCAAATAAGCGCTTTCCTGCCGGTGCTTTTATACGTCCTGAGAAGGAATTTGAATACCTTCAGGAGCCAGATGTATTTCATGATGTGTTTGGACATGTCCCTTTGCTGGCTGAACCTGTTTTCGCTGAGTTTATGGAAGCTTATGGCAAGGGTGGGCAGCGCGCGCTCAAGCTGGGGCAATTGCCGAATCTTGCGCGCCTCTATTGGTATACCGTCGAGTTTGGTCTGCTTCAGACTGACGATGGTCTTCGCATTTATGGCGCTGGAATAGCATCATCACCGAATGAAAGTGTGTTCTCGCTAGAGGATATCTCACCAAATCGAGTGATGTTGGATCTCGAGCGAGTGATGAGAACAAAATACATTATTGATGACTATCAACAGACTTATTTTGTCATTGATAGTTTCGAAACGCTTTTAGAAGCTTGCTACCAAGATTTTGGTGATCTGTATGCAGCAACTAAATCTCTCGAGGCCATAGAAGCGCATGATCTAATTGAGACAGATCAAGTGCTGCATCGGGGAACATTGAATTACTTTAAATCCAAAAAAGATGCCGTTTAGGCGAATATGATATTCTGGAGAAACTAAAATGACAGATTTGTTTGAAAACCCAGTTGGTCTGAAAGGCTTTGAGTTTATAGAATTCTCGGCACCAGAAAGAGGTCTCCTTGAACCCGTGTTTGAAACAATGGGTTTTGAGCGGGTTGCAAGCCACCGATCCAAGGATGTTGATCTTTGGAGGCAGGGAGGCATTAACATAATCACAAATTATGAGCCGCGTTCGGCGGCTTGGTATTTTGCTCGTGAGCATGGGCCTAGCGCATGCGGAATGGGGTTTCGCGTTCGTGATGCAAAAAAAGCCTATGACTATCTTTTGCAGCAGGGGGCAGAGCCTATTCAGGTTGAAACAGGCGCGATGGAGCTGCACATCCCAGGAATTCGTGGGATCGGCAATTCTATTATATATTTGGTAGACAGATATGATGAAGGCGGCAATGAACTCAGCATATATGATATTGATTTTGAATATCTACCAGGCGTTGAGCGCCACCCTGAAGGGTGTGGTTTTAAACTCATTGACCACCTCACGCACAATGTCTATGGCGGGCGCATGGCCTATTGGGCTGGCTATTACGAAAAGCTGTTTAATTTCCGTGAGATAAAATACTTTGATATCAAGGGTGAATACACTGGACTGACATCGCAGGCATTGACCGCACCTGATGGGAAAATCCGTATTCCGTTGAATGAAGAAGGTAAATCTGGCGGAGGTCAGATTGAAGAGTTTTTGCGCCAATATAATGGCGAGGGTATCCAACACATTGCTTTGATATGTGATGATCTGGTTGCTTGTTGGGATAGGTTGAAAGCTAAAGGCGTTCCGTTCATGACCGCCCCTCCAGGAAGCTATTATGACATGCTGGATGGGCGCTTGCCTGGACATGGTGAGCCTATCGAAGAGTTGCGCACGCGAGGTATCTTGCTTGATGGAACGACTGAAGGGAATGAGCCGCGATTATTGTTGCAAATCTTTGCTGAGCCGCAAATAGGTCCCGTTTTCTTTGAGTTTATTCAGCGCAAAGGAGACTACAAAGATGGCTTTGGAGAAGGTAATTTCAAAGCATTATTTGAGAGTATTGAAAGAGATCAGGTTAACCGAGGGGTTCTGGAAGCAGAAGGTGCAAAATAATGTCTTCGCCAGTTTTAAAAGGACTGCATCATGCTGCTTATCGGTGCAAAGACGCCAAAGAAACCGTTGAGTTTTATCAAAATGCTCTAGGCATGAAATTTACGACAGCGTTTGCGGAAGATCACGTGCCATCTACGGGGGCATATGATCCCTATATGCACATTTTCCTCGATGCGGGAAATGACAATGTCCTCGCTTTTTTTGAACTTCCTGAGCAGCCTGAAATGGACCGTGACAACAACACGCCAGAATGGGTGCAACACATTGCATTTAGGGTGGGGAGCGTGGAAGAATTGGTGTCTGCCAAAGCGCATTTGGAAAGCTTGGGAATTGAGGTTTTAGGACCTACGCATCATGGTGTATTCCAGTCGATTTACTTTTTTGATCCCAATCAGCACCGCATTGAATTAGCTGCGGATATAGGGACGAAAGAGCAATATGAGGAATTGGCGCGGGTTGCGGGTCCAATGCTTGAAGAATGGTCTTTAACCAAGAAGGCACCACGTCACGCGGCTTGGTTGCATGAACTTGCACGAAGCAAAAGTGGAGATAGCTGATGCGATTGTACAGCTATTACCGTTCGTCCACCAGCTATCGGGTAAGAATTGCACTTAACCTTAAAGGGTTGAATTATGACTATGCTGCAGTGGATTTAAAGTGCGGTGAGAATAAATCTGATGATTTTGCTGCTGTAAATCCACATAAAACATTGCCTGTTTTAGAAGCTGGTGATGTACTTTTGGTGCAATCTCCAGCAATTCTTGACTGGTTAGAAATCAATTATCCAGAACCGTCATTTATACCTGCGGATAAAGCAAAAGCTCAGATTGCGCGCGAATTATATTATGCGATTGTCTCTGAAACCCATGCGCCTAATAATTTGCCAGTGCTTCAATATTTGAAATCTGAGTTTGGAGCCGATCAGAGGCAAATTGAAAAATGGATACAGACTTGGAACCATCGAACTTTGGAAGCGATTGAAAGACGATTAAGTGTGATTGGTTGGGAAAATGACATACTCCCATTTGGTGTGCCGACATTGTTTGAGATAGCTCTCATCCCGCTCATTTATAATGCAAATCGATGGAATACGGATTTGTCTAATTTTCCGATTATTCAACGCGTTGACGCGCATTGTTGCGCTTTGCCATCATTTAAAAAAGCGCACCCTGAAATTCAACCAGATGCACCTAAGGAATAAATTATGAAACTTGCAACACTTACCAGCGATCAGCGAGACGGGACATTTGTTGTTGTTTCTAAAGATCTGACAAAATGCATAGAAGCGACAGACATTGCCCCATCACTACAGGTCGCCATAGAAAACTGGTCGATTATTGAGCCTCAACTAAAAGCATTAGCGAATGCTTTGGAAGATGGGTCTGTGTCTGGGAAAGTTTTTGATCAAGAACAGTGTGAAAGTCCATTGCCTAGACCTTATCAATGGCTAGATGGGTCTGCTTATATCAATCATGTTGAACTTGTGAGACAGGCGCGAGGGGCTGTGGTCCCTGAGAGCTTTTATTCTGATCCTTTGATGTATCAAGGTGTGTCTGGGTCTACATTGCGACCGTATGATGCCATTCCATTAGGTGATGTCGCGTGGGGCTGCGATATGGAAGCAGAGGTTTGCGTTATTACTGATGACGTTCCCATGGGGGTTAGCGAAGAAGAAGCAGGTCATCATATAAAGCTGATTTTATTGTGTAATGATGTGTCTCTTAGAGGGCTTATTCCAGCAGAATTGGCAAAAGGGTTTGGTTTTGTGCAATCAAAGCCGCTTTGTGCATTTTCTCCAGTGGCAATTTCTCCCGATGAATTGGGTGAATTGTGGGAAGATAGTCTTGTACATCTGCCATTACGTGTCGATTATAATGGGCAAGCTTTCGGGCGTGCAAATGCGGCCGTCGATGCAACGTTCAACCTCGCGCAGCTCGTAGCACATGCCGCCAAAACGCGACCATTGATAGCAGGAACAATAATTGGCTCCGGTACGGTTTCTAATAAAGACGAAGATGGAGGTCCTGGGCGTCCCGTAAGCGAAGGCGGGCTCGGGTATTCTTGTATCGCTGAGATACGAATGATCGAACAAATCAAAACAGGCAATCCCGAGACTCCTTTTATGAAGACAGGAGATACAGTGCGTATTGAAATGTTGGATGCGGCTGGACATTCAGTCTTTGGTGCTATTGATCAAACAGTAACAGCTGTTGAATTGTCTGATAATAGATAGAAGTTGGGAGCAACACACACAGATGAGCACAAAATTTTCTTCGCTTTCAATTCTCCCACCGGATGCATTGTTGGGTTTAATGGCCGCTTATAAAAGCGATCCGCGTGAAACTAAATTCGATTTGAGTGTTGGCGTGTATCGAGACTCAAATGGTGTCACGCCTGTTATGTCGGCGGTTAAGAATGCTGAATTACGGTATTTGAACGATCAGACGACGAAAGTGTATGAGGGGCCAAGAGGAAATGCTGATTTTTGTGACTCTATCGAAAATGTGATTTTAGGCGATAATTCTCTTGTTCGTGAAGAAGGGCGCACTTTGTCTTTCACCACACCGGGGGGATGTGGTGCTTTGTATGTTGGAATGAATTTGATGTCCCGTTTGGGTATCAGGAAGATTTGGGTTTCTTCGCCAACATGGCCCAACCATATTAATATTGCTAAATCATCGGGGTTTGATGTTGGAGAATATCGATATGCCAGTTCTGAGACTGGGGGTGTGGATCGAGAGGCAATGTTCGAAGATTTCTCGCAAATCAAGAAAGGCGACGGCGTTATTATTCAGGGTCCATGTCACAATCCGACAGGTATGGATTTATCTGTAGATGATTGGCGTGCGTTGGGCCAATTGTCTAAAGATGTAGGTTTCGCCGTTATGCTTGATATTGCCTATCATGGTTTAGGTGAGGGGCTAGACGAAGACATGGAAGGTGTTCGGGCATTTATTGAGGCTGCGGACGATGTGATGATCGCTTACTCTTGTTCGAAGAATTTTGGTTTATATCGAGAGCGTGTGGGGTGTTTCCTTGCTATTTGTGAAGAGGCATCCTCAGTGGCTTCGGTATCATCTCAAGTGGCTGATGTCTCGCGTGCTGCATGGTCTATGCCACCGGCGCACGGAGCTGCTATTGTTGCAACAATCCTTTCCAACAATGGCTTACGAGAAATTTGGGAAGCGGAACTGAGCCAGATGCGGGGACGTATTCAAGGTTTGAGACAAGAATTTTCTGAAAAATTAGTTTTAAAAACGGGAAATGAGACATTCCAGCATTTAACGACCCAGAAGGGGATGTTTAGTCAACTCCCGTTTGATGCGGAGGCTACACACCATCTTCGGGAGGCATATGGTGTTTATATGCCGGCGAGTGGGCGAGTGAATATAGCCGGTTTAGATTCAAAAGAAATTGAGCATATTTCTGATTATCTTGCTCGAGTTTTTATAGAGAGTGAGGCAAGCCGTAATGAGTGATGTAGATATAATCGCACAACTTGAGCAGTTTGAGGCTGGTTGGTCTGCCGCGCCTGATAGGAAATCGGTTTCTACTCATTTGAAATTTGAGACTTTTGCTGCGGCTTGGGCATTTATGACAGAAGTTGCAATCGGTGCTGAGCGGCTTGATCATCATCCCGAATGGCAAAACGTCTATAATCGTGTTGAAATTAAATTGACGACACACGATGCCGATGGGGTAACAGAACGAGACCTAGAGCTTGCGAATGTGATTCAGAAAGCTCTGTCTGATCGCACATATTCGGTTTATTGAGTGGACTTGAGTGATGGTCTCGATCAAGTTTTATGGCGGTATGAATTAAGAGTGTTTTTATCGAGCAATGCTCTGAGTTAGCTGCAATAAGAGCAAGGTGCAGCTAGCCAACATTGTGCTGGCTAGCTGCGAGAATTTTGACGCTATTTCAAATCGAAACGATCTAGCATCATTACTTTTGTCCAAGCAGCAATGAAGTCCGAGACGAATTTTTCTTGGCCATTGTCGTAGGCATATACTTCAGCAACAGCGCGAAGCTCAGAATTGGAACCGAATACAAGATCGACTTCCGTAGCAGTCCATTTTCTATCGCCTGATGTGCGGTCAAATCCTTCAAACACACCGTCGTCTGTCTCTGATTTTTTCCATTCAGTCGACATGTCGAGTAGGTTGATGAAGAAATCATTGCTCAACGTGCCTGGTTTGTCAGTGAAGACACCGTGTTTTACGCCGTTCGAGTTGGCATCTAGCGCACGCATACCTGCTACCAATACAGTCATTTCTTTAACTGTAAGGGTTAGCATGTCTGCACGGTCAATCAGCATTTCAGATGGTGAGCGGCGCGCATACTTACTGTAGTAGTTACGGAACCCGTCAGCAGCTGGTCTAAGCATCTCAAAAGTAGTTACGTCTGTGTTTTCTTGGGTTGCGTCAACACGACCAGATGTGAATGGAACTTTGAGTGAAACGCCGCCTGCTTTTGCTGCATCTTCAATTGCAACTGCTCCACCCAAAACAATAAGGTCAGCCAAAGATACTTGGCGCTTAGTGTTTTTTTCATTGTAAGCATCTTCAATCTTGGATAGCTCGGCAACAACTTTGTTTAAAGATTCTGGGTCATTTACATCCCAGTCTTTTTGCGGGGAAAGCGTTACGCGTGCACCATTGGCACCGCCACGTAAATCTGTGTCACGAAAGGTTGTAGCAGAAGCCCAAGCCGCTTTCACTAGATCAGTGTTGGAGAGACCTGTATCACGGATTTTTTGTTTTAGTTTTTTGATGTCATTATTGCTGATGTTTTTGTAGTCGACAGTTGGAAGAGGGTCCTGCCAAATGAAGCTTGCTTCTGGAACTTCAGCGCCAATATAGCGTGCTTTTGGTCCCATATCTCTGTGCGTCAGTTTAAACCAAGCTTTAGCAAAAGCCTCATTCATATATTCAGGGTCTTCAAGGAATTTTGCAGTGACTTTCCCATATTCAGCGTCATAACGTAATGCTAAGTCTGTCGTGAACATGATTGGTTGGTGAATTTTTTCAGGATCAAATGCATCAGGCACAAATCTGACGTCTTTATCTTCTGGAACCCATTGTGTTGCACCAGCTGGACTTGTTGTTTTAACCCATTCAAAATTATACAAATTCTCAACAAAATTGTTTGACCACATGACTGGTGATGCTGTCCATGCGCCTTCAAGTCCTGATGTGGTTGCATCTGGGCCGACTCCAGTTCCACATTTGTTTTTCCAGCCTAAGCCTTGCTCTTCCACGCCAGCAGCAGCTGGTTCAGCAGCGACACACTCGCTAGCTTTGTGTGCACCGTGCGCTTTTCCTAGTGTGTGGCCACCAACGATTAGGGCAACTGTTTCCTCATCATTCATACCCATACGACCAAATGTCGTTCTAATGTCTTTTGCAGCCGCCATGATGTCGTGGCTTCCGTGTGGTCCTTCTGGATTTACATAAATCAGACCTAACTCAGCTGCAGAAAGTGGTTCCTCTAATTCACCATCTTCAGAGTATCTTTTATCGGATGTGAGGAATTTGCTTTCTGCACCCCAGTAAACAAGTTCAGGTTCCCATGCATCCACACGACCACCAGCAAAACCGTATGTCTCAAAACCAGCATTTTCTAATGCCACATTTCCTGCCAACACCATTAAATCAGACCAAGAAACAGAGTGACCGTATTTTTGTTTAATGGGCCATAATAGGCGGCGTGCTTTATCTAGGCTTGCATTGTCTGGCCAACTATTAAGCGGTTCGAATCTTTGCTGGCCACCATTTGCGCCTCCGCGTCCATCGCCGGAACGATATGTACCAGCGCTGTGCCACGCCATACGGATGAAGAACCCTGTATAGACGCCATAGTCTGCGGGCCACCAGTCCTGAGAAGTCGTGAGAACGCCGTTGATGTCAGCTTTGAGGGCATCTAGGTCAACTTGTGCAAATGCTTTTGCATAATCAAATTGCGCGCCGACAGGGTCTGCGTTGTAATCATTTTGACGGAGACGGGAAAGGTCTACTTGTTCAGGCCACCAATAGCTCACAGATTTGGGAGCGACATCATTGCTGATGGGCGTTTTACCCATCCCAATTCCGTTGAAGCCTGGAGGTGTTGCATTGGCTGATCCTGCGAAAGCCACACATGTGGAGAGCAGGGCTATTTTCAATGTGTTTTTCATGTTGAGTTCCTTAAAACAGAACCTCCATCAACCGAAATATGAGACAGAAAGTTGTCGGTCGACCTGGTTCCTCCCAGAGAATTTTTCATTTAGGAGACGTCTCTTTTTAATTCGATTATTTGCAAAACATACGAAATGTAGTGAGGGTCTCAGCAATATAATGTATAGATTTTGCGATAGTTTGGAAAAGTGATTGTTTCTATGATGGTGATAGACTGTGTCTATGATGCTGATTGCATGTGTGATCAGTTAAGGGTGAGTTAGGCCTTGGGTGTGGTTTCCCGCCATTCCAGCATGCTGGTGACAATTTGATCAAACACTGGCTTACGTGCACAGCTTTTCCGGCAAACTAATACGATAGAACGAAAGGGTACTTGCTCAGCAAAAGGAATGTAGGAGATGCCATCTGGCTTGTTTTCGTTGATAGCTATTTCTGGCATAATAGTAATTCCAGAATTTGCTCTTACCATTTGTCGTAGTGTTTCAAGGCTTGTTGCGCGAAAGTCTGGTTCATTGGTTGAACCCATAATTTGACATAGATCTAGAGCTTGATCACGCAGGCAATGACCCTCCTCTAAAAGCAATAAACGCTCAGAAAGCAGGGCTGATTTATCGATAGATTTTCTGTTTGCGAGTTTGTGTGATTGGGCGACCGCTATTAGAAAAGGGTCATTGAAAACGTGTTGAACGAAAAAGCCATCTTCTTCAAATGGTAGTGCGAGGAAAGTTGCATCTAT
The DNA here is from genome assembly GCF_058892565.1 of Hirschia sp. Classification (NCBI taxonomy): domain Bacteria; kingdom Pseudomonadati; phylum Pseudomonadota; class Alphaproteobacteria; order Hyphomonadales; family Hyphomonadaceae; genus Hirschia; species Hirschia sp. The sequence goes on from NZ_JBZXVU010000043.1 coordinate 35,466, forward strand.
TTGCCCTTGTTTTAGCATTTCTTTTAATGTGTCGGACTTTTCTTCTAGCAAAACTAATCTGCTCAAAGGCATTATTTTGCTTAGGATTGGTACAAGGCTGGGAAATAAATAGCTGGCAAGTGTTGGAAAAGCACCAAGTCGAAATGTTCCCGAAAATGGATCTTGTGCTGTTTTTGCGATTTCCTTAATTTGAGCAGTATCGGCAAGAATTTTTCGAGCGTGTTGGACGATTTTCAATCCGGCTTCTGTCGGGAAAACTTGCTTATTCGTACGTTCGAAAATAGCAACGCCTAGCTCATCTTCTAGCTTTTTTATTTGTAAGCTCAAGGTTGGTTGGCTGACATTACAGTATTCTGCAGCGCGGCTGAAATGCGTGAGGTTGGCTACTGCAACGACGTATTCTAGGTCACGAAGATTCATAACTCTCACCATTTAGAGAAAACACAACGAATACACTTTAGAATTATTCTAAATAAGATCAAGTCATAGGTTTGCTTTGATTTTAGGAAAGTGAAATTTAGCCTCTGTTCAAAGTGGCAGGGGCTGGTCTTCCAGTTGTGGGGTGATGCTATGAACTCAATGCCTCTAGTGTCAAAGGTAGGGTTGTCTTGAGTATGGTTTCCACATATAGCACTGTCTGCGAATTATTCTCAATAAGGAAATAGACTTTGAAACCGATAAGCTGGAAAGTTTTGGTCACTGGTGTTTTGCTCACCACTTGCTCTTCATACGCATTTGCACAGGAGAGTTCTGACAGTAATGACCAGTTGACGATGGATACTGTAACAATCACCGGAAGTTCACAAGTTGAACTGACTTCAGAATATGCTGGTGGGCAAGTGGCTCGCGGAGGGCGCGCGGGCCTACTTGGTAACCTAGATTATCTTGATGCGCCGTTTTCAGGTACAGCTTACACGTCTGAATTGGTTCTAAACCAGCAGTCACAAAGTGTGGGGGATGTGTTGCAAAATGATCCCGTTGTCCGCGTGGCGAAGGGATTTGGTAATTTTCAGGAAGTTTACATTCTACGCGGTTTCCCGGTCTATTCAGATGATATTACGTTGAATGGAGTCTATGGTGTACTGCCTAGACAATCTGTAGCGGCAGAATCGCTTGAGCGTGTTGAGGTGTTTCGCGGTGCTAGCGCGTTTATCAATGGTGCTGCTCCTGGTGGTAGTGGTGTCGGCGGAACGATCAACCTTGTTCCTAAACGTGCACCAGCGGGTGGAATTCAGCGGTTGACCCTTGGGTTTGAAACTGCAGGGCAGGGCTATGCTGCAGTTGATCTAGGTCAACGCTTTGGTGCAAACAATGATTGGGGTGTGCGTTTTAACGCGGCGTTACGCGACGGAGAAACGTCGGTTGAGGACCAAAACCGCAATCTTTCTGTTTTTTCCATAGGAACAGATTATGCGGGAGATCGGTTCCGTTTTTCTGCTGATCTTGGATATCAAGACAATCAGATTGATGCACCGCGCCCGCAAGTTACACCCTTGGGCGATATACCTGCTGTGCCGGATGCTGACGTCAATTTTGCTCAACCTTGGACATATACAAGTGAAGAGCAATTATACGGTGCAGTGCGTGGGGAATATGATCTTACAAGCAATGTAAAAGTTTGGCTTGGTGCTGGTGCCAGAAATGGTGAAGAAGACAATGTGTTGGCAAACCCTAGAGCAACTGAAGATGGGGTTTTGTCTGCCTACCGTTTTGATAACACACGTGAAGATGCCGTTGTATCATTTGATACAGGGCTGAGTGCAGAGTTCGATACTGGACCTGTGGGCCACCGCATTGCGATTTCTGCTTCTTCTGTGAATTTGGAATCAAAAAACGCATATGCATTTTCTAGCTTTGTCGACACATTTGCATCAGACCTTTATTCGCAGATTGCAGTTGTTGCGCCTGCGGCAGATTATTTTATCGGTGGAGACCTTGCTAGCCCGCTAAAAACAGAAGAGGTGACCAACCAATCTTTTGCAATTGCGGATACTTTATCTTTTATAGATGATCGGGTGTTGGCCACAATTGGACTACGGCAACAGAATATTGAAACAGCAAGTTTTAATTATAATAGTGGTGCTTACTTATCTGGCTATGAAGACAGCAAGATCACGCCTGCATTTGGTTTGGTGTATAAAGCAACAGATCAGTTTTCTGTTTATGGAAATTATGCAGAAAGCCTTCAGCCGGGTGAAATTGCGCCTGCGACAAGTGGTGGTGTTGCCATTGGAAATGCCGGTGAGGTGTTAGAGCCATTTACTGGAGAGCAGGTAGAAGTCGGTGCCAAATATGATGGTGGAGATTTTGGTGCGACGCTGTCTTTATTTCAACTTACACGCCCCAATACTATCGTTGTAGATCAGGTGTTTACTGCATCTGGTGAACAAGAAAACTCAGGTTTGGAATTGAGTGTATTTGGAGAACCGCTGAATGGTGTGCGTCTTATCGGGGGAGCAACTCTCCTTGATTCAAAACTTTCCCGCACGCAAGATGGTCTAAATGAAGGTAATACACCCATTGGTGTTCCTGAATTGCAAGCCAACCTAAATGCTGAATGGGATGTGGCAGCAATTTCTGGGCTGACTTTAGATGGACGGATTGTCTATACGAGTGAGCAATATACTGATGGAGCAAATACAAGGCAGATTGATGGTTGGACCCGATTAGACTTAGGTGTTCGTTATGCGTTAGAAGTGGGCGCTCAGCCTGTCACTTTACGTGCACGGGTCGAAAATATCACAGATGAAGCTTATTGGGCTTCAACAGGTGGGTATCCAGGGGCGAATTATTTGATACTAGGTAATCCACGTACAATTAGCTTATCGGCCTCAATCGACTTTTAGGACATTACAATGACGGGGATGCAGGCTTCGACGATAAAAGTGTGGACTTGGGTTCACAAATGGACGAGTCTTGTCTGCACTCTCTTTCTACTTATGCTGTGTATAACGGGGCTCCCGCTTATATTTCATGATGAGATAGATAATGCTCTAAATCCAGATACTTGGCGGCCTGCTAACCCCGATGGGCCGCATCTGACGCTTGATGAAATCTTATCTGTTTCATTGGCTGAACGACCGGGTGAAGTTCCAATATTCATGAGTTTTGATATTGAGAGACCAGTCGTAAATGTTACGACAGGCCCAGATGAAAATAGCCCAGCTTCGCAGATGCATTTTGCGTCCTTTGATCTGACCAGCGGAGATATTGTTCCCCCTGCGGATCGAGGGGAAAGTGTTATGGAATTCATATTACAGCTGCATACTGATATGTTTCTTGGTCTGCCAGGTATGTTGTTTCTCGGGGCTATGGGCGTTGTGTTTGTTGCGGCGGTTATTTCTGGTGTTGTTCTATATGCGCCTTTTATGCGTAAGTTGGAATTTGGAACTTTACGGCGCAACCAATCAAGTCGGTTGAAATGGCTAGATTATCATAATCTGTTTGGAATTGTTACGCTGGCATGGGTGCTCGTTGTTGGGCTTACAGGTGTGATCAATACGTTGGAGAGACCAATCATAGATACTTGGCGAGCCAATGAACTTGCTGATCTAGTGACTAAAAATGAAGATGGGACAAGTATAACGAAGCGTGCATCTTTAGATATTGCTGTAAAAGAAGCGGTCTTACTTGCGCCGGACATGGAATTGCAGTTTGTCGCGTTTCCGGGCAGCAGATTTTCGACATCCACGCATTATGCTGTTTTCCTTCACGGCAATTCACCGCTCACTGAGAATATCATTGTACCCGTCTTAGTTCATGCTGGTACAGGTGTGGTTGCGGGGCTGCGAGAAATGCCATGGTATACAAAGGCTTTGTCGCTATCCCGACCACTGCATTTTGGTGATTATGGTGGGTTTATACTGAAGTTTGTTTGGTTTGTTTTAGACATAATAACGATTATTGTATTGCTGAGTGGGCTTTATCTATGGTTGACCAAAGCCGAGGCGGGGCGGCGTTCTGGTGTGAGGCGTAAAACCTTGTCGGAGGTTGGCCAGTGAAAATAAGACAAGAAAGGCCGAGTGCCCTGCGGCGTCTCAGGGGAATATTTGGCATACCTTTTGCGCTATTTGTGTTGAGTTTTGTTGGGCTTATATCCGCATTGATGATTGATGGGTGGCTTGATATTTTGGCTAGTCTGGCGGTTGGCTCAAGCTTGGCGGCAATCTTGTGGGCCCGCTTTTGGTAATCCGTTTTTTCAATAGAATTTAGTTTCTCATTTTAACAAGAAACATTGATAATTCTCGCTTTCTCCATCCAATAAAGCATAAATTTTGAATGTAATTCCGTAAATTTACGTACGAATTCGTGCAAAATTACTTTTTGGAAGGAGGATTTCGCTGTGAATTCGTGCTTTTCTTAAAGTTGCAATTACTGTGACTGGATTTCATATATATTTGATCGAAAGGTTATGAATTCGTTATCTGGTAGTTACCTGCCATTTGCAAAATAACCTATAAATTTCATGATTTTATGCGTGTACTTCTAGTGGTGTTTTTGTGGTGTGAAATTGTGATTGCGTTATCACTATATTTTAATTGCAAATTTATTTATGTATATATCTAAAATATATTCATTGAATATAAGTATAGAATAATTAAATATTCCTATTTATATGATCGATATTAGTATTGTTTGTGTTTTTTTATTTGCTTTGTACTTTGATGAGCTTGATTTGACGAAAAACACTATTTTTGTTCTTGTTATTTTTGATTATGATTAATTGAAAACTTAGTTTGACGCCATGTAAATTTACCAAATAACAACCTTCCGTTTATTAAGCTGTATCTAAAGTATAGCGAAGGGACACAAGAAACCCACATGCTATCGATAGAAGCTTTGCTTTGGAGGCTATTGTGGTGGACAACAAAACGGAAATTTCGACCAATCCGGAAGACCTACCTGGACGTGTAGATGGTGATCTAAGTATTTCTGCACATCGTTTGGATGCTGATGAGTATGGTGCTCAGGATTTCGATGGTGCATCTGAAGGCATACTTGGCTCAGGTAATCTGAGTTTTGCTAGCCTTCAATCATCGCAGGTTGATGAAGGGGCGTTGGGCGAAGGTATGCCCGACCTAAATATTTCATCACTAAATAACATGTTTGATCTTGGCGATGTTAATGTGTCTTGGGGGGATGGTGTTGAGCCGACAAACCTAGATGGCACACAATTATCGACGGCTGAGAGTTCATTAGAAAACTCGTCAGGCGTTGCGGATGATTATGTGAATAATTCCGTTGGTCCGACGAGCGCATCCAACTATCAAATGTCCAACCCTGGCGGTGCGTCATTGTTCTCCAAAGGCTCAGAGAGTCCGAACTATTCAAATGTTTTTGATCCGTTGGGAAGTTTAGACAATTCTGACGGGAATGACGACGAAGACGCAGATGAAGTCGTCGATGAGGAAGCACAAGATATCGCAGATGTTGAAGGTGATGATTCAGGAAATGAAGACAATTTACCTACTCAGCCGAATGATAATAATACTCCAGATGCGTCTGAGGGGTCGGATAATGGTGGAGGCGGTACTTCCACGGATACTAATGTAGGAAATGGGCAGTCAGACACTAATCCTGATACTGGGAATGGAGGTCCTACAACACCTGACGAGTCTGAAAATGAGTCTGATGAAGACGAAGAGACTGATTCTGAAGGCAGTGATGATGACGATGAAGAAGCGGAAGATGATACAACAAATGATGAGGATACAGATGAAGTTGACGACACCGAAGAGGTAGTCGACGATGTTGAAGAAGTTGTTGAGGATGTCGTCGACGAG
>NZ_JBZXVU010000044.1:0-1994 GCF_058892565.1 Hirschia sp.
CTTCTGAAAATTACTTAAAATAAGTGGTTGACGAGCTGAGGGTCGGTCGTTATACACCGCCTCTCTCCGCTGAGAACAAACGGTTCTGCGGGCAACTTAATAAGTCGCCCACTAAGTCGTTGTTTTTAGTTAATTTCTGGCACTGAGGTGCATTTGATTGGTCTTCGGACTGTCCTGAAATTAATTAAAAATAGTTCTTGACGGACACGGTGCTGGACATTATATCCTGCACCTTCGCCGAAACGCTAAGATGGATATCTGGCCGGAGGTTACAATTAAGGGTTCGAGCCCGCAGCGCTCCTGTCTCATTAAGTTGGGATGTTTGAGCGAAGTTTTGTAGATGTTTGACATTGTAAGATTGGAAGAGAAACGCAGGCGGCGTCGTGCTTGCTGAATTTTGAAGCTTCGGCTTCATATTCAACATTCGACAACGACGGTTTGCGTTTTTTATAAAGGAAGACCAGTTCAATAGAACGATAGACTAAGTTTACTTAGTTTATATGACAATGAACGGGTCTCCCGTCAAAAAGTGCAAACGCTTTAAACAGCGATCAGATAGAAGATTACTATTTGATTCGTCAGGTCAACTCAACTTGAGAGTTTGATTCTGGCTCAGAACGAACGCTGGCGGCAGGCTTAACACATGCAAGTCGAACGCACTCTTCGGAGTGAGTGGCAGACGGGTGAGTAACGCGTGGAAACGTGCCTTTCTCTACGGAATAGCCCTTGGAAACGAGGTGTAATACCGTATACGCCCTTAGGGGGAAAGATTTATCGGAGAAAGATCGGTCCGCGTTAGATTAGTTTGTTGGTGGGGTAATGGCCTACCAAGACTACGATCTATAGCTGATTTGAGAGGATGATCAGCCACACTGGAACTGAGACACGGTCCAGACTCCTACGGGAGGCAGCAGTGGGGAATCTTGGACAATGGGGGAAACCCTGATCCAGCCATGCCGCGTGAATGATGAAGGCCTTAGGGTTGTAAAATTCTTTCACCGGGGAAGATAATGACGGTACCCGGAGAAGAAGCTCCGGCTAACTTCGTGCCAGCAGCCGCGGTAATACGAAGGGAGCTAGCGTTGTTCGGAATTACTGGGCGTAAAGCGCACGTAGGCGGATTAGTAAGTAAGAGGTGAAATCCCAGGGCTCAACCCTGGAACTGCCTTTTAAACTGCTAGTCTAGAGGATAGGAGAGGTCAGTGGAATACCGAGTGTAGAGGTGAAATTCGTAGATATTCGGTGGAACACCAGTGGCGAAGGCGACTGACTGGACTATTTCTGACGCTGAGGTGCGAAAGTGTGGGGAGCAAACAGGATTAGATACCCTGGTAGTCCACACCGTAAACGATGAGAGCTAGTTGTCAGCAAGCATGCTTGTTGGTGACGCAGCTAACGCATTAAGCTCTCCGCCTGGGGAGTACGGTCGCAAGATTAAAACTCAAAGAAATTGACGGGGGCCCGCACAAGCGGTGGAGCATGTGGTTTAATTCGAAGCAACGCGCAGAACCTTACCCACCTTTGACATCCTATGCTCACTCCAGAGATGGAGTTTTCTTCGGACATAGTGACAGGTGCTGCATGGCTGTCGTCAGCTCGTGTCGTGAGATGTTGGGTTAAGTCCCGCAACGAGCGCAACCCTTATCTCTAGTTGCCAGCATTTAGTTGGGCACTCTAGAGAGACTGCCCGAGTCAATCGGGAGGAAGGCGGGGATGACGTCAAGTCCTCATGGCCCTTACAGGTGGGGCTACACACGTGCTACAATGGCAGTGACAATGGGATAATCCCAAAAAGCTGTCTCAGTTCGGATTGTTCTCTGCAACTCGAGAACATGAAGTTGGAATCGCTAGTAATCGTGGATCAGCATGCCACGGTGAATACGTTCCCGGGCCTTGTACACACCGCCCGTCACACCATGGGAGTTGGTTCTACCCGAAGGCGCTGCGCTAATTTGGCAGGCGACCACGGTAGGGTCAGCGACTGGGGTGAAGTC
>NZ_JBZXVU010000045.1:0-15275 GCF_058892565.1 Hirschia sp.
GTGTGATGTCGACTGTGTTGGACCTGAAAGATGGTAAAGGGGAGGTCGATGATATCGATAACCTTGGAAACCGTCGTGTTCGTTCATGTGGTGAACTTCTAGAAAACGCATACCGTGTTGGTCTTGTTCGCATGGAACGTGCGATCAAAGAACGTATGTCATCTGTTGATATCGATACAGTTATGCCGCACGACTTGGTGAATGCTAAGCCTGTACATGCTTCTGTTCGTGATTTCTTTGGTTCTTCACAACTTTCACAGTTTATGGACCAAACAAACCCACTTTCAGAGATTACACACAAGCGTCGTCTTTCTGCGCTTGGGCCGGGTGGTCTAACGCGTGAACGTGCTGGGTTTGAGGTGCGCGATGTGCACCCAACGCACTATGGTCGTATTTGTCCGATTGAGACACCAGAGGGACCAAACATTGGTTTGATCAACTCTTTGGCGACTCATGCCCGTATTAACAAATATGGTTTCATTGAAAGTCCGTACCGTCAGGTTAAGGACGGTATTCCTCAAGATCAGGTCGATTATCTATCTGCTATGGAAGAATACCGCTTTAAGATTGCTCAGGCGAACGCAGCAATTGGTGAAGATGGCCGTTTGGCAAATGAGTTTGTGAACGCACGTGTTGCTGGTGAAGCAACGCTGATTTCTCGTGAAGACGTGGATTACATGGATGTGTCACCGAAACAGGTTGTTTCTGTGGCTGCGGCAATGATCCCATTCCTTGAGAATGACGATGCGAACCGCGCGCTCATGGGGTCAAACATGCAACGTCAGGCTGTTCCGCTTGTGAAAACGGATGCACCTCTTGTTGGTACTGGGATGGAGCGTATTGTTGCGCGTGACTCTCGTGCGGCGATTGTGGCAAAACGTTCAGGTGTTGTTGAGCAAGTCGATGCAACGCGTATTGTTGTGCGTGCACTTGATGGTCTGGATGCGACACGCTCTGGTGTGGACATTTATCGTCTATCAAAATTCCAACGTTCAAACCAAAACTCATGTATCAACCAGCGTCCTATCGTTAAAGTTGGTGATGAGATTGTGGCGGGTGACATCATTGCTGATGGTCCATCTACAGATCTTGGTGATTTGGCGCTTGGTCGTAACGTGCTTGTGGCGTTTATGCCTTGGTCTGGTTACAACTTTGAGGACTCCATCCTTATTTCTGAGCGTATTGTGCGCGATGATGTGTTCACTTCAATTCACATTGAAGAGTTTGAAATTGCATCTCGTGATACGAAGCTTGGTCCTGAAGAAATCACACGTGATATTCCAAACGTCGGTGAGGAAGCGCTTCGCAACCTCGATGAAGCTGGTATTATTGCGGTTGGTGCTGAAGTTACAGCCGGTGATATTCTTGTCGGTAAGGTGACGCCAAAGGGTGAAAGCCCAATGACGCCAGAAGAAAAACTTCTTCGTGCGATCTTTGGTGAAAAAGCATCTGATGTGCGTGATACGTCGCTTCGTGTGCCTCCGGGTGATACGGGTACGATTGTGGAAGTTCGTGTCTTTAACCGCCATGGTGTGGATAAAGACCAGCGTGCACTTCAAATCGAGCGTGAACAAATTGAAGCATTGCAAAAAGATAAAGACGACGAGCTCGCAATTATCGAGCGCGACTCTTACGACCGTTTGCGTGGCCTTCTGCTTGGACAAAAAGCAATTGCCGGCCCTAAAGGGTTCAGCAAAGGTGAAATTAGCACAGATAGCTTGAGTGAAGTTTACGAAACAGACATGTGGAAGATTGCGGTTGAGGATGAAGGTATTCAAACTCAGATCGACAATATCAAGTCTGCACTAGATAGCTCTCGTTCTCTAATCGAAGCGCGTTTTGAAGATAAAGTCGACAAAGTGCAACGCGGTGATGATCTGCCTCCAGGTGTGATGAAGATTGTGAAAGTCTTTATCGCTGTGAAGCGTAAGCTTCAGCCGGGTGATAAAATGGCTGGTCGTCACGGTAACAAAGGGGTGATTTCTCGCATTAACCCGCTAGAAGACATGCCGCACCTTGAAGATGGTACACCTGTTGATATCGTATTGAACCCGCTAGGGGTTCCATCGCGTATGAATGTGGGACAAATCCTTGAAACTCACTTGGGTTGGGCGTGTTCTGGTCTTGGTCGTATGATTGATGACTCACTAAAAGAGTATCACCGTGACCATGATATTGTTAAATTGAAGGATCAGCTTGCTCACTGTTATGGTGACAACCAAGAGCTTCCTGAGAAAGAAGAAGAGCTTGTTGAACTTGCTGGAAACCTGAAAAAAGGTATCCCGATCGCTACACCAGTGTTTGATGGTGCGAGTTCTGAGCAAATCGACGAAATGTTGACACGTGCTGGGTTTGATACATCCGGTCAGTCTGTTGTTTACGATGGACGTACGGGTGAGCGTTTCTCTCGTAAGGTAACTGTTGGATACAAATATCTCTTGAAACTTCACCACTTGGTGGATGACAAGATTCACGCGCGTTCGACTGGTCCTTACTCACTTGTGACGCAGCAGCCATTGGGTGGTAAAGCTCAATTTGGTGGACAACGTTTCGGTGAGATGGAGGTCTGGGCACTTGAAGCTTATGGTGCTGCTTATACCCTACAAGAGATGTTGACTGTGAAATCAGATGACACAGCTGGACGGGCCAAAGTTTATGAATCTATCGTCCGTGGTGATGATAGCTTCGAGGCTGGTATCCCTGAAAGTTTCAATGTTTTGATCAAAGAGATGCGTTCTCTAGGTCTAAATGTAGAGTTGCTAGAGGCCGAGGATCCTGAGGCGTAGTTCGACGCCTCATGGAGACTATTTTCGTTATTTTATTTATGCTTGTGGGGCCGTTAGAACCGGTCCGCAGGCCCACCCTTTAAGGGAGATCGCGTCAGGATGAGCCAGGAAATCAGCAATCTGTACAATCCAAACGCCCCGGCACCGAATTTCGAGGCCATTCAAATTGCAATCGCTAGTCCGGAGCAAATCCGTGACTGGTCTTCAGGTGAGATTAAAAAGCCTGAAACAATCAACTACAGAACGTTCAAGCCAGAGCGTGATGGGTTGTTTTGTGCGCGCATATTTGGACCAGTAAAAGACTATGAATGTCTTTGTGGGAAATATAAACGTATTAAATATCGCGGTGTAACGTGTGAAAAATGTGGTGTTGAAGTCACATTGGCGCGTGTGCGTCGTGAGCGCATGGGGCACATTGATTTGGCCGCACCAGTTGCACACATCTGGTTCCTAAAATCATTGCCATCCAGAATTTCACTCATGCTAGACATGACGTTGAAAGACGTGGAGCGCGTTCTTTATTTTGAAGCTTATATCGTAACTGAGCCGGGTCTGACGCCGATGGAGCCTAAACAGCTTCTGACGGAAGAAGAGTATATGGATGCTCAGGACGAATACGGTGAAGATAGCTTCACAGGTATGATTGGTGCTGAAGCTGTTCGTGAATTGCTCATGAACATGGATCTTGAAGCCGTTGCCGATCAATTACGTGAAGACTTGGCTGAAGCGACAGGTGAGCTCAAGCCGAAGAAAATCGCCAAACGTCTAAAAATCATCGAAAACTTTTTGCACTCGCAGTGTCGTCCTGAATGGATGATTATGACGATTGTTCCTGTGATCCCGCCAGAATTGCGTCCACTTGTGCCGCTTGATGGTGGTCGTTTTGCGACATCAGATTTGAACGACCTTTACCGTCGTGTGATCAACCGTAACAACCGCTTGAAGCGCCTGATGGAGCTTCGTGCACCTGACATTATCATCAGAAACGAGAAGCGTATGCTTCAAGAATCTGTTGATGCGTTGTTTGATAATGGTCGTCGCGGCCGTGTGATAACAGGGACAAACAAACGTCCATTGAAATCACTTTCAGACATGTTGAAAGGTAAGCAGGGGCGTTTCCGTCAGAACTTGCTTGGTAAACGTGTGGACTATTCCGGTCGTTCTGTGATCGTGGTTGGTCCAGAGTTGAAGCTTCACCAATGTGGTCTTCCTAAGAAGATGGCGTTGGAGCTTTTCAAGCCGTTCATCTATTCTCGCCTAGAAGCTAAAGGTCTTACAGGGACTGTTAAGGCTGCTAAGAAAATGGTGGAGAAAGAGAAGCCGGAAGTTTGGGATATCTTGGAAGAAGTTATCCGCGAACACCCAGTTATGCTGAACCGTGCGCCAACACTTCACCGTCTTGGTATTCAGGCGTTTGAGCCTAAGCTGATTGAAGGTAAAGCTATCCAGCTTCACCCATTGGCTTGTGCGGCGTTCAACGCTGACTTTGATGGTGACCAAATGGCGGTTCACGTTCCATTGAGCCTCGAGGCTCAGCTGGAAGCACGTGTGCTTATGATGGCGACGAACAACATCTTGTCACCAGCGAATGGTAAGCCGATTGTGGTTCCATCTCAGGATATCATTTTGGGTCTATATTATCTTTCTATTCAGAAAGAAAATGAACCAGGTGAGGGCATGGTTTTTGCCGATATGGCAGAGATTGAGCACGCACTTGCGCAACGTTCTTTGACCATACACACGAAAATCAAAGCACGCTTCCAGTCATTCGATCAGGATGGTAATAAGGCATATCAAATTATTGATACGACACCTGGTCGTATGATGATTATTGAGTGTCTACCAAAAGTTCCGGGTATTAGCCCTGACCTAGTGAACGAGCTGATGACGAAAAAAGCTGTCGGTCGCATCATTGATACTGTGTACAGAACATGTGGTCAGAAAGCGACTGTACTTTTCTGTGACTCAATCATGGCTGTTGGTTTCCGTGAAGCTGCGCGTGGTGGTATTTCGTTTGGTAAGGATGACATGGTTATCCCTGAAGCGAAGATCAAACTCGTTCAGGAAACACGTGATCAGGTTTCAGAATATGAGCGTCAATACTCAGATGGTCTGATTACCCGTGGTGAGAAATACAACAAAGTTGTTGATGCTTGGTCTCAGTGTACAGACAAAGTTGCTGATGCGATGATGGATGCGTCTGCTGAGCCATTGGTTGATCCGATAACTGGTCGCCAAGATGAAGCAAACTCTGTGTTCATGATGGCGCACTCTGGTGCGCGTGGTTCGAAAAACCAAATGAAACAGCTGGCTGGTATGCGTGGTCTTATGGCTAAGCCGTCAGGTGAGATTATTGAGACACCGATTGTGTCTAACTTCAAGGAAGGTTTGACCGTTCTTGAATACTTTAACTCCACCCACGGTGCGCGTAAGGGACTGGCGGATACGGCTCTTAAAACGGCTAACTCTGGTTATCTAACACGTCGTCTTGTGGATGTTGCTCAAGATTCAATCATCACAGAACAAGATTGTGGAACTGCTCGCGGTATTACATTGTTTGCTGTGATGGATGGTGCTGAAGTTGTTGTGTCACTAGGAGACCGTGTACTAGGGCGTACAACGGCTGAAGACGTGAAACATCCTTCTTCTGGAACGATTATCGCGCCAGCAAATACTTATGTTGAAGAAGATCTCGCATCTGAATTTGACGAAGCTGGTGTGGACTCAATCAAGGTTCGCTCGGTACTTACATGTGAAACACGTAACGGTGTTTGTGCATCTTGTTACGGTCGTGACCTTGCGCGTGGTACACGTGTCAATGAAGGTGAGGCTGTCGGTGTTATCGCTGCTCAGTCAATCGGTGAGCCGGGTACTCAGCTTACAATGCGTACTTTCCACATTGGTGGTGCTGCGCAGGTTTCAAACGATAGTTCTGTTGATGCGGCCTTCGATGGTACCATTAAACTGGAAAACGAAGCTCTCGTAGAGCGTGAAGACAAAACTTACGTTATTGTTGGACGTTCAATGGAAGTGAAGATTGTCGATGAGGACGGACGCGTTCGTCAGACATTCAAACCAGCATACGGTACACGCTTGAGATTTGGTGAAGGTGCCAAGGTTAAAGGTGGTGACCGTGTTGCTGATTGGGATCCATTTGCGACACCAATCATTTCTGAAGCAACAGGTATTGTGCGCTTTGAGGATATGCTTGATGGCTTGACGACACGTGATGAGACAGATGAAGCAACAGGTATCGCTTCTAAAGTTCTTATTGACTGGCGTTCAGGTGCTAAGGCTGCTGCTGATCTGAAACCGGCTGTTGTTCTTGTGGATGACAATGGTGAAGTCGTGAAGCTGGAGAATGGATCAGAGGCGCGTTATCACTTGCCTGTTGATGCTATCCTTTCTGTTGCCGAAGGTGACACAATGGTTCCTGGTGACATGGTTGCGCGTCTGCAAACAGGTGGTGCGAAAACAAAAGACATCACCGGTGGTCTTCCACGTGTTGCTGAATTGTTTGAGGCACGTCGTCCTAAGGATCACGCTGTTATTGCTGAAATCGACGGTACAGTTGAATTTGGACGCGACTACAAGAATAAGCGTCGTATTCGTCTGGTTCCGGATGAAGAAGGTCGTGAACCAGCTGAATACCTTATCCCGAAAGGTAAGCATCTCCTTATTCAAGAGGGTGATGCCATTAAGAAGGGTGAGTACATTCTAGATGGGAACCCTGCACCTCAAGACATCCTAGCGATTATGGGTGTTGAAGCATTGGCCAATTATCTGGTTGATGAAGTGCAGAAGGTTTACCGTCTACAGGGTGTGCCTATCGACGATAAACACATTGAGGTTATCGTGCGTCAAATGCTTCAGAAAGTTGAAGTGACTGACGCTGGTGAGACAATGTTGCTTAAAGGCGAGCAGGTTGACGCTGTTGAGTTTGAAGATGCTAATGCTGCTGCGCGTAAAGCGAAGAAGCGCGAAGCGATTGGGACACCAATTCTTCTTGGTATCACGAAGGCGTCGCTGCAGACGCGTTCATTCATCTCTGCGGCTTCCTTCCAGGAAACAACACGCGTGCTTACTGAGGCGTCTGTACAAGGTAAAATTGATACGCTTGAAGGCCTTAAAGAGAACGTTATCGTTGGTCGCTTGATACCAGCTGGTACTGGTAGTGCGCTACGTCACTACCGTAAGATGGCTTATGACCGTGATATTAAATTGCGTGAACAACGTAAGGTGAATGCTGAGCTTGAAGCTTTGCCTGCACCGACTGCTGAAGAATAGAATTTTCAGTTTCAAAAAAACTAAATGCCGCTTCAGAAATGAGGCGGCATTTTTTTTGTGTCGGTAGGAATGAATCGACTGAGAATTGAAAAGAATCAATGCTGTTTCTGTCGGGTGCCTAGATTAAGAAGCTTGATGTCTGAGTATGGAAACAATGTGGCAATTGTGAGTGACTATGATTGAGTTTTGTTCGCTCCAAGTTTTTGATTCTCGGGTGTAGGGAAAAGGTGAATATTCGGGAAAGGTGCGGGGTTTGGGGCGTTTGTTGATGTGTTTAATGTGTTAATCATGCGTCTATACCGCAAAATTATAAATTTAGTGGCTCATTGTTTCTTTAAACACTTGACCCATTCGCGCAGGATGAGTATGACCCCCGCTCACGTTGCACACTGGCGAAGAAGATAGTTTCGAGACTCGCCTGAGCACATGATAATTCTGAAGTGCGAAAGCCTTCATATTAAACGTAAGAGTAGCCGGGGCGGGCAGGGGTCTGCTGCGGCTATATGATTTGGATGAAAGTATCGCGTATCGGCTGAAATTGCCTACGTTATACTGAATGGAAAGAGCGAGGGCTGATGCCTACGATTCAACAGCTGATCCGCAAGCCGCGTCAAGACAAGGCTAGACGGAACAAGGTGCCGGCTCTGAAGGCCTGCCCACAACGTCGCGGTGTTTGTACGCGCGTTTACACAACAACTCCTAAGAAGCCGAACTCGGCTCTTCGTAAAGTTGCTAAAGTTCGTTTGACTTCTGGTTATGAGTCGATCTGTTATATCCCGGGTGAAGGCCACAACCTTCAAGAGCACTCTGTTGTTCTAATCCGTGGTGGGCGTGTTCGCGACCTTCCAGGTGTACGTTACACCATTCTTCGCGGTGTCTTGGATACTCAAGGCGTCAAAGATCGTAAGAAACGCCGTTCACACTACGGTGTGAAGCGCCCGAAATAAGAGTAAGATATGTCACGTCGCCACCGCGCAGAAAAACGCCAAATCCTACCGGACGCTAAGTTCGGTGATTTGATCCTATCAAAATTCATGAACCTCATCATGATCGACGGCAA
This sequence comes from Hirschia sp., assembly GCF_058892565.1. Lineage (NCBI taxonomy): Bacteria > Pseudomonadati > Pseudomonadota > Alphaproteobacteria > Hyphomonadales > Hyphomonadaceae > Hirschia > Hirschia sp. The sequence goes on from NZ_JBZXVU010000045.1 coordinate 8,134, forward strand.
GAAGTCCGCTGCTGAACGTATTGTATACGGAGCTTTGGAGATTGTTGGTGATCGTGCCAAGCGTGATGCTGTTGAGCTGTTCCACGAAGCGTTGGACAATGTGTCCCCATCTGTGGAAGTACGTTCCCGTCGTGTTGGTGGTGCTACATACCAGGTGCCAGTCGAAGTTCGTCCTGATCGTCGTCAAGCTTTGGCTATCCGTTGGATGGTTGCTGCGTCACGTGCTCGCTCTGAAAGCACAATGCGTGAGCGTCTTGCTGGTGAGCTTTTGGATGCTGCGAATGGTCGTGGTGCTGCTGTTAAGAAGCGCGAAGATACACACCGTATGGCGGAAGCCAACCGTGCGTTCTCACACTATCGTTGGTAATTTAGACTTAGTATTTTAACACTCCAAATTTAGGGTGAAACATGCCTCGTACGCATAAGCTCGAAGACTATCGCAACTTCGGAATCATGGCGCACATCGACGCGGGTAAAACCACGACGACTGAGCGTATTCTTTACTACACCGGTAAGTCTCACAAGATTGGTGAAGTTCACGATGGTGCTGCCACCATGGACTGGATGGACCAAGAGCAAGAGCGTGGTATTACTATCACGTCTGCTGCGACGACTTGTTTCTGGACGTCAGCAAATGACAGTGTTGAAAAACGTCTAAACATTATTGACACACCAGGACACGTTGACTTCACGATTGAAGTTGAGCGTTCATTGCGTGTGCTTGATGGTGCTGTTTGTTGTTTGGATGCAAACGCTGGTGTTGAGCCTCAAACAGAGACTGTTTGGCGTCAGGCTGATAAATACCAAGTTCCTCGCATGATTTTTGTCAACAAGATGGATAAGCTGGGTGCTGACTTCTTCCGTTGTGTGGACATGGTTGTGGATCGTTTGGGTGCAACACCGCTTTGTTTGCAGATTCCGATTGGTTCAGAGAATGCCTATAAAGGTATGATCGACATCGTGAAGATGCGCTCAGTTATCTGGCTTGAAGAAAGCTTGGGTGCTAAATACGAATTTGGTGATATTCCTGAAGACCTAATGGATCAGGCTCAAGAATACCGCGAGAAATTGATCGAAACTGCTGTTGAAGCAGATGAAGCTGCAATGGAAGCTTACCTTGAGGGTGAGGAGCCAGATGAAGCAACTCTAAGATCACTTATTCGTAAGGGTTGTATTGCGAACCTTTTTGTTCCTATTCTTTGTGGTACAGCTTTTAAAAACAAAGGTGTTCAGCCTTTGCTTGACGCTGTTGTTGATTACTTGCCTTCGCCGCTTGATATTGCAGCGATCAAAGGTATTGATGCGAACACTGAAGAGCCATTGGTGCGTAAGGCATCTGATGATGAGCCTCTTGGTATGCTCGCGTTCAAGATTATGAACGACCCGTTCGTAGGAACTTTGACTTTCTGTCGTATCTACTCCGGTAAGCTGGTAAAAGGTACGACCTTGTTGAATACAGTTAAGGGTAAAAAAGAGCGTATCGGGCGTATGCTTGAGATGCACTCCAATGATCGTAAAGATATCGAAGAAGCATTTGCTGGTGATATCGTTGCTGTTGCTGGTCTTAAAGATACGACGACAGGTGACACAATCTCAGACCCTACGAAGCCAGCCATTCTGGAGCGTATGGAATTCCCTGAGCCAGTTATCGAAATTGCTGTTGAGCCAAAAACGAAAGCTGACCAAGAAAAAATGGGTCTTGCTCTTCAAAAATTGGCAGCGGAAGACCCGTCTTTCCGTGTGAAAACTGATGAGGAATCTGGTCAGACAATTATGGCTGGTATGGGTGAGCTTCACCTTGATATTCTTGTCGATCGTATGAAGCGTGAATTTGGTGTTGAAGCCAATATTGGTCAGCCTCAAGTTGCTTACCGTGAAACACTAAGCCGTGCGGCTGAAGTAGTTTACACGCACAAGAAACAATCTGGTGGTTCTGGTCAGTTCGCGGAAGTGAAAATGATTTTCGAACCTCTAGAGCCAGGCGAAGGCTTTGTGTTTGAAAGTCAGGTTGTCGGTGGTTCTGTGCCTCGTGAATATATTCCGGGTGTAGAAAAAGGTGTGAAGAGTATCAAAGATGCTGGTCCACTTGCTGGTTTCCCTGTGATCGACTTTAAAGCAACATTGCTTGAAGGTAAGTATCACGATGTTGACTCCTCTGTGCTTGCGTTTGAAATCGCAGCGCGTGGTGCGTTCCGTGATGCTGCTGGTAAGGCTCAAATTAAATTGCTTGAGCCGATCATGAAAGTAGAAGTAATTTCACCGGAAGAATATGTCGGTGGAGTGATTGGTGACTTGAACTCACGTCGTGGGCAGGTTTCTGGTCAGGAGGTTCGTGGTGTAGCCGTTGTTGTTGCTGCTATGGTACCTCTTTCAAGTATGTTCGGTTACGTGAATAACTTGCGTTCTATGACGCAGGGCCGGGCACAATATAGCATGCAGTTCGACCATTATGACACAGTACCAAATGCGGTGTCTAAAGAAGTCATTGAAAAGCTGAATGGTTAATCGATAAGTGCGGTGAAAGCCGTAATGAATTAAGTCGTCCCAAGGAGTATTAAGATGGCTAAGGAAAAGTTTCAACGTAATAAACCGCACGTGAACATCGGTACGATCGGACACGTGGACCACGGTAAAACAACACTTACAGCTGCGATCACAATGACGCTTGCTGAAGTGACAGGTGCTGAGAAGAAGTCCTATGAGGACATCGACAACGCTCCAGAAGAAAAAGCACGTGGTATCACCATTAACACATCACACGTTGAGTATGAGACAGAAAACCGTCACTACGCTCACGTTGACTGTCCTGGACACGCTGACTATGTGAAAAACATGATCACTGGTGCAGCTCAAATGGATGGTGGTATTCTTGTTGTGAATGCTGCAGATGGTCCAATGCCACAAACACGTGAGCACATCTTGCTTGCACGTCAGGTTGGTGTTCCTGCGCTTGTTGTTTTCTTGAACAAAGTTGACCAAGTTGACGATGAAGAGCTTCTAGAGCTTGTTGAAATGGAAATTCGTGAGCTTCTTTCTGAGTACGATTTCCCAGGTGATGATATTCCAATCATCGCTGGTTCAGCTCTAGCAGCTGTTGAAGGACGCGACGACGAAATTGGTAAAAACAAAGTTCTCGAACTTATGGCTGCTGTGGATGAGTACATTCCTGAGCCAGATCGTCCAGTTGACTTGCCATTCCTAATGCCTATCGAGGATGTGTTCTCGATTTCTGGTCGTGGTACAGTGGTAACAGGCCGTATCGAACGTGGTGTTATTAACGTTGGTGACGAAATTCACATCGTTGGTATCAAAGAAGAAGTTGCAACAACAACATGTACTGGTGTTGAAATGTTCCGCAAACTGCTTGATCGCGGTGAAGCTGGTGACAATGTTGGTATCCTACTTCGTGGTATCGACCGTGATGGTGTTCAACGTGGTCAGGTTCTTTGTAAGCCTAAATCAATCACACCACACAAAAAGTTTGTTGCTGAAGCATATATTCTTACAAAAGAAGAGGGTGGACGTCACACTCCATTCTTCACAAACTACCGTCCACAGTTTTACTTCCGTACAACTGACGTGACAGGTGTTGTGACTCTTCCAGATGGTACTGAAATGGTTATGCCTGGCGATAACGTTAAAATGAACGTTGAGCTAATCCAACCTATCGCGATGGAAGAGAAGCTTCGCTTCGCTATCCGTGAAGGTGGACGTACTGTTGGAGCTGGTGTTGTTGCTGCAATCAGCGACTAATACTTGATCCAAGTGTGATTTTGAAAAGGGCGTTTAACTTTCGAGTTAGACGCCCTTTTTATGTAAGGGTATCTGATGTTTGAAAAGTTGTGGAGGAGAGGCCTAACCCGCCTATTCAAAGCTGAATAATCGCTTTCCGAATATTTCTTTGATTCCTTTATAACAAATGGTTGACGACTCGCGAGTCGGAGACTATGAAGACCCTTCTCTTGCGACGGTGGTCGTGCGAAGTGCCAATATAGGTTCTATATAGAGCGCGGATGTAAACACACCGGCAAGCGATTAGACGAAACAATTATTTTTACACGCGACGTCCTGCCTCGGGGATTGGTTCCCTTAGGTCTATGGCGCGTTTTAGTTTATCGGGCGGATCTCATGGACCGACAAAACATTCGTATTAGGCTAAAGGCCTTCGACCATCGTGCGCTGGATCAGTCCGCGCGCGAAATCGTGTCGACCGCAAAGCGCACTGGCGCTGATGTGCGTGGTCCTGTGCCTTTGCCTACACGTATCGAGAAGTTTACAGTTAACCGCTCTCCGCACGTGAATAAGAAATCACGTGAGCAGTTTGAAATCAGAACTCACAAGCGCGTATTGGACATTGTGGACCCGACTCCACAAACAGTTGATGCGTTGATGAAGCTTGACCTTTCTGCTGGTGTTGCTGTTGAAATCAAACTTGAGGGAGCCCGCTAATCATGCGTACGGGTTTGCTTGCTAAAAAATTGGGTATGACACGTGTCTTCGGTGAAGATGGTGCTCACATTCCCGTGACTGTTCTTCAGCTTGATGGTTGTCAGGTTGTTGGTCAGCGTACTAAAGAGCGCGACGGTTATGTGGCGCTTCAGCTTGGTGCTGGTTCTCGTAAAGCTAAGAATGTGACTAAGCCTATGCGTGGTCAGTTTGCTGCTGCTAAGGTTGAGCCTAAAGCTGTTTTGCGTGAGTTTCGTGTAGACGAAGACATGCTTGTTGATGTTGGAGCTGAATTTTCTGCTGAACATTTTGTTCCTGGTCAGAAGGTTGATATAGCTGGAACTGCCAAGGGTAAAGGTTTTGCTGGTGCGATGAAGCGCTGGAACTTTGGTGGTCTGCGTGCGTCACACGGTGTTTCTATCTCTCACCGTGCGCTAGGTTCTACTGGTCAATGTCAGGACCCTGGTAAAGTCTTCAAAGGTAAGAAGATGGCCGGTCAATACGGTAATGTCCGTATTACAACTCAAAATATCGAAGTTGTTCGTGTAGATGCTGATCGTGGTCTTGTTCTTGTTAAGGGTGCTGTCCCAAGCGCTAAGAATGGCTGGGTTGAAGTTCGTGATGCTGTGAAAAAGGCTGCTCCAGAGGGTCTTCCGACACCTGCTGCGATTAAAGCGGCTGCTCAAGAAGCTGCACCTGCTGAAGCAGAAGCGCCAGCTGATGGAGGCGAGGCATAATGAAACTCGACGTAATTAATCTTGATGCTAAGAAAGCTGGAAGTGTTGAGCTGAACGATGCCGTGTTTGGTATTGAAGACGTTCGTCCAGATATTCTGCAGCGTATGGTTCGTTACCAATTGGCTAAACGTCAAGCTGGTACGCACAAGACGCAGACTCGTTCTGAAGTGAACAAAACAAAGACACGTTTTGGTCGCCAAAAAGGTGGTGGTGGTGCGCGTCACGGTTCTCGTAACGCTCCTATCTTTGTTGGTGGTGGTGTGGCTCACGGACCTAAAGTTCGTTCGCACGCTCATGATCTGACAAAAAAATTCCGTGCTTTGGCTCTGAAACATGCTCTTTCTGCGAAGGTTAAAGATTCTTCTTTGATCGTCCTTGAAGAGGCTGCTGTTTCTGAAGTTAAGACAAAAGCACTTCGTGCGCAGTTTGAAGCTCTTGGGTTGAAAAACGCATTGGTTATCGGTGGTGAATCACTGGACGATAACTTCGCAAAAGCTGCTCGCAACATACCAAACATTGATGTTCTGCCTTTTGCTGGATTGAATGTTTATGACGTTATGCGTCGCCACACTTTGGTTCTTACCAAAGAGGCTGTTGATGCGGTGCATGCACGTTTTGATGGTTCATCAGCTTCAACTCTTGATTTCACTGGCGACAATTTTGTTGATGAAATCGTTGTAGTAGACGGTATCGGTGCTCAATCAGCTAAAACGCTTGCTAAAGCTGGTTATGCGACATTGTCTTCTGTGGCTGCTTTGTCTGCTGCAGATGCTGCAAAAGTGTTCGAAGCTGCAGGTTACGGTCCTCGCGCTGCGCGTGAAGATTGGCATGGTCAAGCTAAAGAGATGGTTTCTGGTAAGCCGCCTCGTGCAAAAGTTGATCAACGTTACGTGGCTCAAGTCATCGCAAAACGTGCGAAGGAGGCTTAAGACATGGCTGATGTGAAAACAATCCATTACGACAAAGTTGTTGCTCCGATTATTACGGAAAAATCAACAATCTTGTCTGAGCAAAACAAAGTTGTTTTCCGTGTTCCTCTCGAGGCTTCTAAGCCTGAGATTAAAGATGCGGTTGAAGCGTTGTTTAAAGTGAACGTTATCTCTGTGAACACTGTTGTTCAAAAAGGGAAAACAAAGCGTTTTAAAGGTGTTCTCGGACGCCGCAACGACATTAAAAAAGCGGTCGTGACATTGAAGGACGGACAGTCCATTGATGTAGCGACTGGCTTGTAAGGCGAGGGCGGAGAGAATGGCTCTTAAGACATACAACCCAAGATCGCCAGGTCTGCGTCAACTTGTTTTGGTTGACCGTTCTGCGCTTCACAAAGGTCGCCCAGTCAAGAAATTGACTGAAGGTTTGACTGGAAGTGGTGGTCGTAACAATTTAGGTCGCATTACTGCGCGCCGCATCGGTGGTGGAGCTAAAAAGCTTTACCGTATAATCGATTTCAAGCGTCGTAAATTTGATGTGCCAGCAACTGTTGAGCGTTTGGAATATGACCCAAACCGTTCAGCTTTTATCGCTCTTCTAAACTATGAAGACGGTGAGCAGGCATACATTATTGCGCCACAACGTTTGGCTCCGGGTGATACTGTTATTGCTGGTGAAAATGTTGACATTAAGCCAGGTAATGCATTGCCGCTTAAAAGTATCCCTGTTGGTACAATCATCCACAATGTTGAGATGAAGCCACTTAAGGGTGCTCAGATTGCGCGTGCTGCTGGTACTTATGTTCAGCTTGTTGGTCGTCAGGATGGTTACGCTCAGGTGAAACTATCTTCTGGTGAGCTTCGTTTGATCCCAGAACTATGTATCGCAACAATTGGTGCTGTTTCTAACCCTGACAACATGAACCAAAACTTGGGTAAAGCTGGCCGTAAACGCCACCTTGGTAAACGCCCTTCAGTTCGTGGTGTTGTGATGAACCCAGTCGATCACCCACACGGTGGTGGTGAGGGT
>NZ_JBZXVU010000046.1:0-15086 GCF_058892565.1 Hirschia sp.
TATCGACTAGGCTTGGAGTACAAAAAAATAATTTTGTGAAGATTGCGGCTTTAGTGGCATATTTTTGTCTTATCACTACGATTTATACCGTAGATATGAGGATGATTTTCTGCTTGTCTCAAAAATTCACGGTAGCTATCTAAACGTTGAACGAAAAAGGTGAAACTAATGAGCGAGACAGGCGAGTACGTACGCGGTCAGATGGATGTCAAATCACAAACAGCAACCTATTCAGGTTTCTTGAAAGTGACTGCTTGGACATCTCTACTTCTGACATTGATACTCGGGTATGCGACTTTCACACTGACCATGGGCGTCCACTGGATGGTAGCCATGGCACTTTTCGCCATTGTCGGTGTTATCGGCGGAATGGTGATGGGTCTAGGAGGCGGTTTCCTCCTTGCAGTTGGTGGTTTGGTATTTTTGGGCTTATTTGTCCAAGTCATGGTCTCTCTCGGCGGTGCCTTAATGTAAGACACACAGGACTGCCATGAAAATAGCCGTTCCCATGGAGCGGCGCGAAAAGGAACTTCGCGTTGCCGCCACTCCGGAAACTGTCAAGAAATTGATTGCTGCCGGACACGAAGTAAAAATTGAAAAGGGTGCTGGGATAAATTCTGGTATTCTTGACGGTGAATTTGTTAGTGCAGGTGCACAAATCGCCGCTGATATGAAGTCGACCCTTGATGGAACTGACTTGGTATTGAAGGTGAGGGCACCTCTAGACGATGAGAAGTCCTATTTCTCTAACGGTCAATCTTTGATTGCTTTGTTGGAGCCTCATGGCGCTGTTGAAGAAGCAAATGCATACGCACAGGCGGGTATTACCGCCTTTGCTATGGAATTTGTGCCACGTATTTCGCGTGCACAATCTATGGATGCGCTGTCTTCTCAAGCAAACCTTGCTGGATATCGTGCTGTGCTTGAAGCATCTCACTTGTATGGCCGCGCCATGCCGATGATGATGACGGCTGCAGGCACGGTTGCACCCGCAAAAGTGTTTGTTATGGGGGTTGGTGTTGCTGGTCTTCAGGCGATCGCGACTGCGCGTCGCTTGGGTGCTATCGTATCTGCGACAGATGTGCGTCCTGCTACCAAAGAACAAGTTGCTTCTCTGGGTGCCAAATTCATTGCGGTTGAAGATGACGAGTTTAAAGCTGCTGAAACAGCTGGTGGGTATGCCAAGCAAATGTCTGCAGAGTATCAAGCCAAACAAAGAGAGCTTGTTGCCAACCATATTTCCAAACAGGATATTGTGATTACCACAGCGCTTATTCCAGGGCGTGAAGCGCCGGAATTGGTGACAGAAGATATGGTCAAGTCCATGCGTGCAGGATCTGTGATAATTGATCTTGCTGCGGCGCAAGGTGGGAATTGCAAATTGTCCCGGCCAGATGAAGTCGTTGAGGTTCATGATGTTAAAATCTATGGTCCGACAAACCTTCCTGCCTCTATCGCAGCTGATGCTTCTGCATTGTATGCGAAGAATTTATTGAACTTTATCGCTCTTATTTCGGGGCCAGATGGTGCTTTGATTCCCAATTGGGATGACGAGGTCGTTACGTCATCTGCTCTAACTAAAGACGGAAAAGTTGTTCATCCATCCCTCGTGCCGGAACCGGCCTAAAACAAGAAAATTTCTCGAAATGCTGCAATGCAACACGAATCGTGTTTTGCGGCATGATGGGAAAAGAAAGGATAATTATGTCTACGATTAAGCCTGCATCCCTTGTGAGTGGTCTGGTTTTTATGGCTCTCATATTTTCGCCTGCAGCCTTGGCGCAAACTGGCAATGATGCGATCAATCCATTGATCTTTAGACTTGCTGTTTTCGTGCTGGCTGCATTCATTGGATATTACGTGGTTTGGGCTGTAACGCCTGCATTGCACACGCCCTTGATGTCAGTGACTAACGCTATTTCTGCTGTTGTGGTTGTTGGTGCGATTGTCGCCGCTGCGGCATCTTCGCTTGGTACAAGTGATCCAGAAATTGTACAAAAAGTCTGGACAGCAAAATGGTTGGGTGCAGGTGCGGTTGCGCTTGCGTGTGTTAATATCTTTGGGGGCTTTATGGTCACCAATAGAATGCTTGCCATGTATAAGAAAAAAGAACGTCCCGCAGCTGAAAAATCTGCAAGTTCTTCAAGTAACTAACACTCACAGAAAGGAATATCATTATGTCTACGGTTGATATCTCAGCCCTTTTATATCTTGTCTGTGCGGTGTTGTTTATCTTCTCCATTCGCGGACTATCCAGCCCGGAAACGGCGCGTCAGGGTAACAAGATCGGTATTTTTGGAATGGCGCTCGCAGCAGCGACAACGCTCTTTCTTATCAAAGACAATCTAGATGGTGTCACTTTTGGCTTGATTGCTGGTGGTGTTGCTATTGGTGGAGGCGTGGGGGCTGTTCTAGCTACACGTGCGCCCATGACATCCATGCCGCAAATGGTGGGTATGTTTAATGCGCTTGGGGGCTTGGCGTCTTTATTGGTCGCACTTGCTGCTTTTTATGCGCCGGCTTCATTTGGGTTGATTGGTGAAAATGGCGTTATGGGGCCACGTTCCCTTGTTGAAATGTCGCTTTCAGCGCTTATCGGGGCGATAACTTTTTCCGGGTCTGTTATTGCGGCTCTTAAACTAAATGGTTCGCTTCCGGGTGGTCCAGTATTGTTGCCATTACGTCATTGGTTGAATTTAGCAATCGTGGCTGGACTGGTTGCGTTGACTGTTATGTTGGCGGTCTCGCCCGTCGCGCAGGCGGGTAATGGGTATTTGCTTCTTGCGATTGCTGCATTGGCTTTGATTGCAGGTATTACACTTGTATTGCCAATTGGTGGTGCGGACATGCCGGTTGTTATTTCTATGCTGAATTCATATTCAGGATGGGCAGCAGCGGCACTTGGTTTCACGCTTTCAAACTTTGCTTTGATTGTTGTAGGGGCCATTGTTGGTGCTTCAGGTGCGATCCTATCTTATATCATGTGTAAAGCGATGAACCGTTCCTTTATATCTGTGATTGCAGGTGGATTTGGCGGCGATGATGCGGATACGTCTGCTCGCGCTGATAATTCCGACAAGCCGGTCAAAATTGGATCTGCTGATGATGCGGCCTTTATTTTGAAGAATGCATCTAAAGTTATCATCGTGCCGGGATATGGTATGGCGGTGGCGCAAGCTCAACACGCACTTAAAGAAATGGCAGATAGTCTGAAAGAGGCGGGTGTTGATGTATCTTACGCTATTCACCCTGTTGCTGGGCGCATGCCGGGTCACATGAATGTGCTCCTTGCAGAAGCGCAAGTGCCATATGATGAAATCTACGAAATGGATGACATTAACTCTTCATTCAAACAGGCTGATGTTGCGTTTGTGATTGGTGCAAATGATGTCACCAACCCTGGCGCGAAGGATGATCCAGCATCACCTATCTATGGTATGCCTGTTCTTGAGGTTTGGAATGCGGGAACAACTATGTTTATCAAGCGGTCTTTGGCGTCTGGATACGCAGGGGTTCAAAATGATCTATTCTACCGCGAAAACACAATGATGTTGCTCGATGATGCCAAAAAGATGGTCGAGAATATCGTCAAAGCACTTTAATATAAGTGTATTTAACTGTCCTGAATGGACTGTGAAGTGTGCTTGTTTAAGCATTGATTTATGGCCTGATTGAGTGTGTTCTCATTCAGGTCATCTTTCAATAAGAAACACGAAATGTGTTTATCTCCAGATGATTCTTCATCAAGTTTGATCTCTTCTCCGCTCATAAGCAAAATAGGGCCAGTCCAATTTGCTTTAATCAGAATATTAACTGATTCAATGTAATTGAGATGCGGTGGAATTCGGTTGTCTAGGACAATCAGATCATACGATTGATTTTTTAAGTGCTGAGTAGCAATGTGCAATGAGGTTGCATTCTCCACAAAATAGCTATTGAAGTGTGTACGTAGAAGATATGCCGAGAATATTTTTGCAAATACAGCATGATCATCGATAAGCAAGATAGCAGGTGTTTTGGGGGCGGTTCGTCTCATAATGTGGAGTCTTTTGTGGCGACTATGACAGCGAAGCAAATGGGATTGTGACTTAAGCAATGACGGGTTCTGAAACAGATTTCAAGTCTAGACAGCAGTTCGAACTCGATCGATTTGACGAGTTATGGAAGGCTGCATATCTAGTCGTAGAAGATCCACAATCTACAGTAGTTAATAGGTCTGATGAATTCGTAAAAGGTCTATTGAAACTAGCATACAGCATATTTCAGGTTGAGATGATAGGTCTTCGGTGCGCGCAAACCGGAGATGAATTTATACTTCATCAAGGCGCGTTTAAAAAATACCAACGTGATCCGGCTATCGGGAATGCATATTGGTCTGAGTTTAACAATAAGCCAGAAGGGTGCATTCTTTCTGATTTTAAGGAAAAACGCTCAGCCAACAATGAGATTTTGCTTAATATTTCGCAGAAGGCCAACTATTTTGCCTGTTTCCCACTCAAAGCATATGGAGATGTGGAGGCACATTTTTTTCTAGCGCATTCCTCAGAAATACAATTTAAAGAAGCTGAAATATTTCAAATTAAATCAATTATTGATCTCTTGGAAAACATGGTGTCGACATGTCCAGAGGTCCTGAATTCAGAAAAATTTGCTTTGGTGCGCATGGAAATGGCGCGTTTGAAGGCGATTGTAGAAAGCATATCTGGCGAAGTATTAATTCTCGATACAACCCAAAGGGGGGTAATTGTCGCAAATGCTTTGGTATGTAAAAAACTTGGATATACGCGTCAGGAATTAAAGAGTTTAACATTTTTGGAGCTATGTTCCATCGGTCCTGACGAGTTGGATAGACATATCTCCCTGCTAGATTCCCATGATGGGCAAAAAATTACTTTTGAAACGGCCTTTATTCGGAAAGATCATTCTATTTATCCAGTGAATGTTGAGCTGACACTGGATAAAAATGGTCAAAAGCCAGTTTTAGTTATTTTTGCTCAAGATGTTTCTGAACACCAAAATTATCCAACTCAATTAGAGGTGATGAGTGCACATCATCGTTCGGCTCTAGCAGCGAATATGGAGATGGGATTTTGCGTAGATGTTGTGTTTTCACCAATTGGAGAATTTGAAGACTTAATCGTCAAATACGCCGATTTGGGGCGATATGCATTTCCTGGTTTTTCTGAGCTCGATATGATGGGGCAGAGAGTGTTAGCAACCTTCCCTGATGTCGGAAAGACTGGGTTGGTGGAGAAGATTTTACCGGCGCTAGATATGGATGAGTTGCTGGTATTTGATCATCACTATATTTCCCCCAATTTTGAAGAATGGTTTCGTGTTTCAGTGTTGAAGGATGGTGAGAAATCTTTGCAAATTGGTTTGCGTGGGATTTCTGATAAGAAGCGCCGCGAGCGGGCTTTAATGGAACTATATGAACTTTCGGCTGATTTGGATATTTCTACAGATGAATATTTGAAGAAAATGCTTCTCGCCGGACGAACTGCGCTGGGAATGGAGTATGCTTTCGTTTGTGCTATTGAGGGTGACAATGTTCGAATGGAATGCAGTAGCAAAGATAATGATTGTGCGCATGAGCTAACATATTTTCCATTTGAAAAGACTATTTTATCTAGAATCTGGCCTCTGGATAAGGCTGTTTTCCTATCAGACATAGATTTGGTGTCGAATTTGTATGAAGGCGAAGACATATCTGTCCGCGCTTACGCTGCAGCACCAATATTTGTGCAAGGTGATGTGGTCTCTTTTGTATCTTTTATATCAGAGCAGGCAAATAAAACCGAATATGATGAGTTTCAGATTGGGATAATTTCAGTCATCGCCCGCATGATTTCTCAACGGAAAACGTTAGATCTTGCGCGTGAGGAACTTGAAAAAAGCCGTGATGAATTGCAGCTGATTTTTGATAATGTGCCGACTTCTATCTGGAGAAAAGACAGAAATCACAGGTATCTGAAGGTCAATAAATCTGCCGCTGATCTGGTCGGCATGTCGGTGAAGGATATTGTTGGCCTACGGCCGCAAGATGTTTTTGTGAATTTTGATGAGAAGGCATGCCTTGCACTAGACGAACAAGTCCTTGCGACAGGAAAAGCAATGCTTGGTGTTGAAGTTGAGGGAGGTCTGGGGCCAGATACTTGGGAAAGTATTGATATTATTCCAGTCTTGGGAGAAGGCGTTGAGAATGAGGGCTGGTTGATTATAAGTACTGACATCACCAGACAAAAACATGCAGAGATGAAGCTTGCTGTTGTGGTAGATGAATTAGAAGCAGCAAATAAAAATCTAGAACAATTTAATACTGTCGTTTCTCATGATTTGAAAGCGCCCTTGCGTCATATGAGAATGCTGTCAGAGCTGTTGTCATTAAGTGTTCAGCCCGATAGTGAGGCCGCAGAATATGCTGCGTTGATCCAAGAAAATGCAGTCCATGGTCAAGCCATGGTGGATTCTTTGAATGCATTATCGCGCGTATCTAGAAGTGAGCTGAAGCGAGTGCCAACTGATCTGCGTAAGACCATTTCTATGATAGAGGCCTTGTTAAGCGACGAGCTGGAGGAAGTGGGGGGTAGGATTGTGGTTAATCCGCTACCTTCTATTGATGTTGACGCAGAGTTGGTCTTGAATTTATTTCAGAATCTCATTGAAAATTCGATGAAATATCGCTCGGATGCCTCGCCTGTTATCACAATTGGGGTGGATACGGAATCCAAAGTACCTGTGTTCTTTGTGCAGGACAATGGATTGGGGATTAAGCCGGATTATAGTCAGGAAATCTTTCAGATATTTACACGCGTGCATGAATCCGCTTCTCCACCAAAGGGAGATGGTGTTGGTCTATCCATTTGCCGCAGAATTATTGAACGTCATGGCGGTAAGATTTGGTTGGATGAAGATTATACTGGCGGCGCACGGTTTAAATTTACCTTTGCAGCTTCCTGATATTTGAGTTCTGTTTAAAATAGATCGCGCGAATATTGGCATAATTATTAAGGCTGAGCTTTTCCGCCTTGGATAACCTTAAAGGGAAGCAGTTTCGCTGTTTCTGAGGTGGATGGGGCATCATTTTTCGCCCGCTTATTTTCTTCGGCGTGAGTGCTAGCCAGATATAAGGTTGGTGAGCTTGGTTGGGGCGACATTTTCGGCGCGTTGATGTCTGTTTCAATGTCATCATTGATGTCGCGGCCACGTGGTGAAAAATTATTGGTTTTAGTTTTTGAATCTGATTTCAGCTTGGGTTTAAAGCTGGAACGTTTCATTCCGCCGTTTTTCTTGCGCGCTTTCTTGTCAATTTCACGCACGATATGCGTTTGGCGTGCGGAAAGTGCGCTGTCCAGATTGCCTTTTTCGGGATCATTAAAAGCTGAGCCAAAGGTTTCTAGGCGTTCTTCTACGCCCTCGAAAAACTCTTTTTCCCAATCTGTAAGGCCGGGGCCATCCTCAGATTCGGCACGCGATTTGGCTTTGCGCAGCTTACGCAAAGCCTTTTTCGTTTTTTTATCATCGATATCGCGAGCCATAATAACTCATAATCTAATAGAGGTATTAGATTTCGCCAAGGGCTGCCAGATATGTGCCGAGGACCAATTCTTCCTCTTCGCGTTTATCGGGATCTTGTTTGCGGTGTTTGATGACTTCTTTCATCGCTTTGGGGTCAAATCCAAAGGCCTTTGCTTCAGCAAAAACTTCTTTGATTTGTTCTGCGATTTCTTTTTTTTCGATTTCAAGTCGTTCAACTTTTTCGATTGTCTGGCGTAGTTTGTCCCGCGTCGTAGGGTCCATAGAGCCCATTGCGCCAACAACGTTGTCTTCTTCGTCCATTCTAATTCCTCAAGACACATTCCAAGAAAGAAAGGCGGACACTAGCGTGTCTCGCGCAGAGGTCCAGCTCTCTTTTGAGTAGATTTGCAAGTTTTGCATACACTTTACTGGGGAATGTTGAAAAAAGAATCAGATTGCCAAAATACTAGAGCGCTCGACCTTCGATTAATGGTTCTAATCGGGCGACTGATTGTTTTGCGCGGCGTGAATGAGGGAAAAGTTTTAGCACTTGTCGGTAAGCATTTAACGCGGCTTCTCTATGTTCGACGGCTTCAAAAATTGCGGCCAATCCCAGCCATGCTTCAAAGTGGCGTGGCTCTAACTCTAGCGCCTGTTCAAAATCAAGGATCGCCTGATCGTATTTTCCATCATGATAAAAAACGACGCCGCGACGATACCAAGCTTCAGCAATGTCAGGTTCGATAAGAATAACGCGGTCAAACATATCTCTTGCGAGGGCGAGATTGTCTTGACTGTGAGCATCAATGCCCCGTTCCATTAAAATATCGACTGTCGGACCACCTGAATTGAGCCATGCGGCAATAATATCTTCGTAGAGATAGTTTGCTTCATGTTCGGTTTTGGCTACGGCCAGCTTATCAAGCAGTTTTTGGGCGGGGCCAATAGGGGAGTCTGCTAGACCACTCAATGGCAGAGAGATCCATAATACAAGTGTGCAAAAGAGTGATTTGGCGAGTCTCATAATGTTATATGGGCAAAGCTTGAAGGCAGAAGCAAGGCGTAGTTTTAAAAGTACGTCCTAGTGCAATGACTATTTTGTAAGAATGCCGGTTTTTTCAAGGTCTTGGCGCATAGTTTGCGCATCCGTGAATAAGAAAGAGGTGATGCCTGCACGTTTGGCTGCATCAATATTATCTTGGCGATCATCAAAGAAAATAATGCTGGATGGTATAGGTGAGCCCAAGCGTTTTAGTGTGAGTTCATAAATGCGTGGGTCTGGTTTGACCATTTTCTCAACGCCGGAAATAATAACATCTTTAAACGCTTGAAGCACAGGGAAAGCTTGAGCTGTTTCTTCCCATTTTTCAGCTGGAAAATTTGTCAGGGCATAAATAGGCGTAGATTGTTCTATAAGTTCTTGAATAATTTCAGGAACGCCGTGGACATATCCGTGAAACATTTCAAGCCAACCGGTTCGCCATGCACGGATAAGTTCTGCTTTGTCAGGATGAGCTTCTATCAGACGTGCAGCATTTTCTTGCATGTCCACACCACGGTCGTGATGTGTGTGCCATTCAAGCGTACAAACCTCGCGGTAGAAGCGTTCAGCTTCTTCCTGCGAGGCGAGTAATTGCCGATAAAGGCGTGTTGGATCCCAGTCCACAACAACATTTCCCAGATCGAAGAGAACAATCTGGTCTGTCATGAACTAAACTCCTAAAACAGGAAAAGGCTTAGCCTTGCTTCGCTTTAAAGCGAGGGTCTGTTTTGTTGATCACATAGACGCGACCTTTACGGCGCACGACTTTACAGTCTTTGTGACGGTTCTTAAGAGACTTAAGAGAGCTTCTAACTTTCATCGTTCTTCTAGCTTTCTGCGGCCCCGTTTACAGAGCGGCCGTGAGCGTTGGTAGCAAAAATTTGAGCGCGGTACATACGCGCTCTATCTAGGATCTGTCAACGATGATTCAGCATGAGTATGAAAATTTTGGAGCTTACTGACGAAAATAGTGGAAAAATAACATAATCGTCATGCAAGAAATGATGGATAGGCTTTAAAAACAGGGTTAATGCTAGGGATAAACCGCAGTTTAGTAGGATAGGGGATTTTGATGCCACATGTGATAAAATGGCTAAGTACAACGGGTATAATGCTTGTTGCACTAAGTGCGTGTGCAGCTGATCAATTGCCGCGCCCAGAAACCTATCCGGGTGTGCCAACACCACAGGCACCGAGCCCTGAACCGGCCCCAACACCAACAGCTCCAACCAATGTGGAGGTGCCATTATTTGTGCCTTCGGGTGTTGTTGAGTTTGATGCGTGGCGCGTGAGGTTTGCTCAAGAAGCAGCAAATTCTGGTCGTGATGTAGAAATTGTTCACAGCGTTTTGCAAAGTGTCGTGCCATTAGAATTGGTGAAGGCTGCGGCAATTGGTGATGATCAAGCCGAGTTTGTTAAACCGATATGGGATTATGTAGCATCCGCGACGCACCCAAATCGTGTGTCTTTTGGTAAAGAAAAGCTGGCAGAGACTGTTGGTCTTTTCGATACTATTGAGGTTCAATACACACCGCCACGCGAGATACTTGCCGCAGTTTGGGGCATGGAAACCAGCTATGGGCGTATATTGGGAAGTAGTGATGCCGTACGTCAATTGGCGACGCTTGCCTACACAGGGCGACGTACAGCCTTTGGAGAGGCGCAGTTAATTTCAGTCTTTAAGCTTCTCGAACAAGGCATTGTTTCAAGAGAGCAATTAAAGCAAGCAAGCTGGGCAGGGGCCTTTGGCCAAACCCAATTTATGCCGTCCACTTTCTTGGCGCATGGACGTGATGGGGATGGAGACGGGAAGAAGGACGTTTGGAACTCGCGTTCAGATGCGCTTGCCTCGGCAGCCAATTATTTGGAAGCGTCTGGTTGGAAACGTGGTGAGCCTTGGGCGTTGGAGGTGTCTTTACCGGATAACCCAAATTATGCGCTGGCTGATGGTACAAAGCGTAAAGTTCAGATCTGGCAAGCGCTTGGCTTTAAGGTTGAAGGTGGGCGCACAGCAAATCCAAATCTTGAAGCGGAATTATTTATTCCAGCTGGATCATATGGCCCAGCGTTTTTGTTGTTTGATAATTTCTATGTCATCAAGACGTATAACAATGCCGATAGTTATGCCTTATCTATCGGCTTATTGGCGGATAAATTGGCAGGACGACCTGATCTCGTGAAGGCATGGCCAACGCACATTACGATGCTGACAAAGTCTCAGGTGGAAGAATTGCAAGCTGCCCTTAATTCAATGGGATATGATGCAGGCCCAGTGGATGGATTGGCGGGACGTGGCACGCGTGCAGCTTTGCAGAGATTCCAGAAAGACCGTAATTTATTAGCGGATGGTTTCCCAACGATGGAAATGTTGGCGAGTGTGAAAGCGGCAGCCGCTGGATAGTCGGCAATAAAAACGCGCCGCGAATCACAGGGGGCGCGTTTAGCTATTTTCGTTTTCTATCCCTAGATTAGCTCGTTGGGTTTTTGGGTTGGCATCCGCCAGGAAATTGAGTGGCGTGAGCGACTTCCCAATTGACGCAAGCTAAATTGAGTTGACCCCAGACAACGCCCCATTCTTCACCGTAATTGCTGTGTGCTTTTCCGGCTTTGGAGACGATCGGGTCTTCTGGAGCAGTCGAATAGATAATGCCATCCAGACATTTGAGATATGACTTGGCATTGTCCATATAGCTTTCGCCTTGCTGGTGAATATTTTTAAATTCCGTCAAAGATAATTGAGCGACATTTTCAGGCACATTGATTTCAGCCGGCTTCTCACAGCTACCAACAGCGGCCAAAGCAGGTGCGGTAAGACTTGCTGTAAATAGTGAGATGATAAACAATTTTTTCATCAGGTGGCTCCTAATTTTGTCGTCCAACCAAAAGCGTGATCTGTCATTTATCCGTTGATAACGGAAGCTTGTGGCATTTTCTAGGTCGTAGCGCAGTGGAGGGTGGATAATGACACAATTCTAATATTGGCGAATGCTGAGTTTGACCGTGTTGTTTGAATAATCTGTAAAAATGAGATGAAGCAAATCCTAATGTAAACTGTCTGTTTTTTTGAATGCTCACACCTAACATTAAGGATAATCAGTCATAAAGAGATCTAATTAAGTTGAATCTTTTGGTGGATATCTTTTATGTTTCAGATCATAGGCCTACTCGTTGTGTTCGGCATGGTCTTCGGTGGGTTTGCGCTTGCCGGTGGTCATTTCGACGTGATCATTAAGGCGGCCCCGTTCGAGATGATGATGATTGGTGGTGCCGGTGTTGGTTCCTTTCTAATCTCAAACTCGATGGGAACAATCAAAGGTGCGATGGGTGGTTTTGGTAAAGCCCTGTCGGGTCCAAAGTGGAAAGCCAAAGATTATCAGGATCTTTTAACGCTGCTCTTTGTGCTGACCAAGACGATGAAAACCAAGGGGGTGGTGGCGATTGAGCCTCATATTGAAAACCCCAAAGATTCAAGCATATTTCAAAATTATCCTAAAATCCTGAAGGATCATTTCGCTTGTGATCTTATCTGTGACACGCTGCGCATGATGACGATGAATATGGATGATCCACATCAGGTAGAAGATGCGATCGAAAAGCAGATTGAGAAACACCATAGTGAAGCGCATGGCGCGGCACATGCTGTTCAAAACCTCGCCGATGCGTTTCCGGCTTTGGGTATTGTTGCGGCGGTGCTTGGTATTATTAAAACAATGGGGGCGATCTCTCAACCGCCTGAATATTTGGGTAAATTGATTGGTTCTGCGCTTGTGGGGACATTCCTCGGTATCTTTATCGCCTATGGTATAGTGGGTCCTTTTGCGGCGCGTATGGCCGAAGTGTTGGATGAAGAAGGCCAGTTCTACAAGATCATCAAGGATGTGCTAGTCTCTCACCTTCACGGGAATGCAGCGCAGATTTCAGTTGAGCTAGGACGTGGATCTGTACCAACATCATGTCAGCCTTCATTTATGCAAATGGAAGAAGCGCTAAACGCTGCACCTCAGATTTAATTCTGCATTTATAAAAAATTGTATGCGCCGTCTCGCCAGTTGGGTTGAGGCGGCGTATTCGTGTTTGTATGTCAGAAAAAATGTCCAAATTAAAACGTCTACCACCTCGTCCTGATCTATATTGGCAGGAGGATGGTGTTCCCCGTGATCAGATTAATGATGATGTGTATTTCAGTGTATCCAATGGGTTGGAAGAAACACGTGAGGTTTTTTTTCGGGGGTGTGGATTAGTTGATCGCTGGAAAGCTATGGGGGCAGGGATAAGTGCATCAAATACCTTCACAATTGGAGAGCTGGGATTTGGCACAGGGCTAAATATTGCGGCGCTGCGTCAGCTGTGGCGAGAGCATCGTCCCAATCCGCAGGCAAGGCTGGAAGTGATCAGTTTTGAAGGGCGCTTAATGCGGGTTGAGGATGCAAAAACTGCGCTTTCAGTGTGGCCAGAGTTAGCATCTGATGTGCAAACACTGCTGAGTTTGTGGCCAGTTCGTGCGAAAGGTGTGCAGAGACTCTGTCTAGGTTTTGGTATGTCACTGTTGATTTTCCAAGATGAGATTGAGCCGGCGTTAAAAAATTCAGCTTTTAAAGCGGATGCCTGGTTTTTGGATGGATTTTCGCCCGCCAAAAATCCAGAAATGTGGTCTTCAGAGGTGATGGCGCAAATTGCCCTACATTCAGCGCCTGAATGTGTTGTTGGCACTTATACCGTGGCGGGACATGTCAGAAGGGCACTCGCTGCGGGTGGTTTTGAGGTTTCCAAACAGCCCGGATTTGGCACCAAACGCGAAAGAATGCAGGCAATTTATCCAACACTGCCCAAGCCTGAGATATATTGTGATCCATTGCTGCTGAACACCGAACGAGAGTGTCCTGCTAGCGTGATTGTGATTGGGGCCGGAATTATGGGGGCATGCATGGCGCAGGCTTTCCATGAGCGCGGCTGTGAAGTGACGGTTTTGGATAAGGGGGAAGGTATAGAAGAAGGCGCGAGCGCAAATCCGCTTGGTTTGGTTGCACCAAGACTGGATGGCGCAGATACGCCGCAAGCAAGGCTGTTGATTGATGCCTATCTTGCTGCCATTGCCTTTTATAAGACGCAAAATATTGGTGCTTGGCCAGTGGATACAGCGCATTTTTCAAGTTCGAATGAAGAGATTGGACGACATGCGAAGATAAAAGATGATCCGCCATTGGATACTGATTTACTTGGTGTTTTGGAAGATGAGGGCAGGCAGATGGGTCTGAATTATCTTTCTTCTATGGCGGTTTCACCTGTGGATGTGCGGTCGCAATTGCTCAAAGATATCAATGTTGTCTGGAATACAGAGATCACTTCGATTGGTGCGGTAGATGGCGCACAACGATGTGTGACGGCGATACGTGATGGGCAGGTCTTTGAATATGAGGCGGATCTTGTTGTCATCGCGGCGGGCATGGGCATAGCTGATCTTGCTGGCGGCGAGGGGCTGCCATTGCGCGGGCGTGGCGGCCAATTGGAATATGCGCAATATGATGGCCCTGACTTTGCGCGGTCAAAGGGGCATTATGTTGTGGGTGCGAATGGAAAAATCGTATTTGGCGCGACTTATCAAGATAGTGATGGGAAAGCGCCAGAAGCGAGTGATGAGGCGCGGGCGGAAAATATGCTTGCGCTGGATGTGTTGGCACCAGAACTAAAAGAAGAAATTCTCTCTGGGAAGGTCCAATCTGCAACGGCTGTGCGCGCGGCAACGCCGGATCAATTGCCTTTTGCTGGGCGATTGCCGGAATTTGCAGCCTATCGAGCGCATTATGGTGCGGATTTGCGGACAGGAAGAGCCTTGAAACCTATAGATGGGCAAGGTTTCAAGGCGCTTTATCAGCGGGGTGTGTATGCAGCGGGGGGCTTAGGGTCGCGCGGGCTGACATGGGCACCATTTCTGGCGCAGATAATCGTCGCCGATGCATTTGGGGGGCCAGTTCCAACTGGGGCTGACAGTCGAGAACTCATTGCACCGGCGCGGTTTTTTATGCGTCAATTGAAGCGTGAAAAACCGAAAAAAGATTAGGTGTGTGTCATAAATTATCTTAGGCGTAATTTGGCTGTTTTGATATTTCATCAAAGCGGCGTTTGAGGTGCTCGTTTTCGTCTGTGGCTAGACGTTCCAGCGTTTCAATTCTTGTGAGGGCAATATCCAGTTTTTCAGTAAGTTCTTTGAACTGACCTTCCGTGACGCGGCTTCCTGCGGTGACTTTGGCCTCAAAATAGATTGTGACGCCGCAAGTCACGAATATGATGACGGCTAACAGCAGAAAAAATACATAAATATCCATAACATTTGCCTGTTTGAAATAGGGTGAGTGCTTATATTGTATTCACTAAAGGTTGCGAAATTCTCGTTTGAGGTCTTGGTCGCTATCGAGGGCCAAGCGCTCAAGTGTTTCAACGCGGGTAATGGTTTTGTCTAATTTGCTGACGATTTCGGCAAACTCTGCGTCGCTAATCTTGCTTCCGGACTTGCCTTTATTTTCAAAAT
>NZ_JBZXVU010000047.1:0-16972 GCF_058892565.1 Hirschia sp.
TTGTTGATAAATTGGTGATTGGCGTCGCAGTGAACGAGTCAAAAGGGCCATTATTCAGCGTTGAAGAACGTGTAGAAATGGTTTTGCAGGAAACAGCCGAGTTTGCAAAAGATGCGGTTATTGAGGCGAAGCCTTTTAACAACCTTCTTATTCATTTTGCGGACCAATGTAATGCTCATGCTATTGTGCGCGGTTTGCGTGCTGTATCTGATTTTGAATATGAATTTCAGATGGTTGCAATGAATCAGAAAATGGATAGCAGCATTGAAACTGTTTTTCTAATGGCTGACCCAGAGCATCAAGCTGTTTCTTCCAGACTGGTAAAAGAGATCGCCAGACTGGATGGGGACATAGACCTTTTCGTTCCAGATGGTGTAAGCCAACGTCTATACGCTAAGTATGGTAAAACGAAGTAGAGCAGGAATTGCTGTGATTAAAAAAATTGCCTTATCATTGGCCACTATTGGTGTGTGCGCATTCGCCCCTTTGGCAATGGCACAAGTTGAATACACAAAAGAGTCTGTTCAAGCAGATCCTGAAAACTGGCGGTCAGTTGATCCAGATAATCTTGTGATTTTCGAAACCACAAAAGGTGTCGTGTATATTGAGCTTGCGCCGGAAATTGCACCAAACCACGTAGCGCAAATTCGTAAAGTTGTGCGAACAGGCTTGTATAGTGGAACAAAGTTTCACCGCGTTATTTCCGGATTTATGGCGCAAGGTGGTGATATTGCTGCTACTTTAGGGCGCGAACCTGATTTAGAGGCTGTGGATGGTGAATTTGTATTTCGCCGTGATCCAAAATCAATTGTTCTTACCGCGATCAATGAAGAAGATCAGACAAAGAGCCAGTATACTGGGTTTTATAATGGGTTTCCGATTGAAACGAGACAAGATGAACTTGCTAATTACTCTGAAGACAAGCGGGTAGAGAGCTGGATGCCGCATTGTGCAGGTGTTGTTTCAATGGCGCGTACAAATGATCCAAATAGTGGGAAAGATCAATTTTTTCTTATGCGCGATGAGTCGCGATTTCTCGACCGTAAATATTCATCGTGGGGACGTATGTTAGAAGGGTTGGATGTTGCTAAATCTCTAACCATTGGTGAGCCACCAGAGCGCCCAGACATTTTGGTTTCTGCTGTGATGGTTTCGGATCTTGCCCCCAAAGACCGCCCTGAAGCGTGGGTTATGCGCAATGATGGTCCAATGTTCAGCCTGTTTCTAGATAGAATGGGGCGCGATAAAGATGTGTGTAGTCTGCCGCAGACACCATCTGTCGTTTTTGTTTCTGAAGATAAAGAAGGATAAATATTATGAGCGATTCTCAAAACACGCTCGTTTTTACACTTGCTGAAGGAGATGTGAAAATCAATCTTCGCTCTGATTTAGCGCCAAACCATGTTGCGCGGATCAAAGAGCTTGTAAGTGAAGGTTTTTATGATGGTCTAACATTTCACCGTGTTATTGACGGGTTTGTTGCGCAGGGTGGTTGTCCGCAAGGCAATGGCATGGGCGGAAGCGGTAAGAAGATTAAGGCTGAGTTCAATTCTGGTAAGCATGTTCGCGGTGCATGTTCTATGGCTAGAGCGCAAGATCCCAACTCAGCTGATAGTCAGTTTTACATCTGTTTAGACGATGTATCTTACCTTGATGGTCAATACACTGTTTGGGGTGAAGTGACTGAAGGCATGGAAAACGTAGATGCGCTTCCTAAAGGTGAGCCGCCGCGCGAGCCGGGTAAAATCATCAAAGCTGTACTTGCATAGAAAATAAATTGCATTTTTGAATTTTGAGGCCACTTTGCAAATTATGCGAAGTGGCCTTTTTATATTCGAAGGCAGGTGATCAATCTGGCTCTGCTTTTCTGTATTCTATAGGTGATTTGTCTATTTGTTTTTCGTATAAATAGGGGGCCGCTGGTGGGAGACAATGTCGTTCGTGACCAATGCCTTTCAAATAAGCGCGTCTTTTCAATCCCATTTCATAAGCCCTTCTGACTTTCTTATCGTATTTTTTTGCTCCAGTTGCACGGCGAACAAGGCTTCGAAATGGTATCGCGTCAGTCGTAAAACCTCTTACTGTGTCTAGGGCGAAATCAGCGACTTCTTCTCCAGCTTCTTCGCTAAGAGTTTCTTCCTCTACCTCTAATGTGCTGTCAGTATCTGGGCCGAGAATGTTATCTAGTTCGATGACTTCATACATAATTGTATCGCATCCTATC
Source organism: Hirschia sp. (assembly GCF_058892565.1). Classification (NCBI taxonomy): domain Bacteria; kingdom Pseudomonadati; phylum Pseudomonadota; class Alphaproteobacteria; order Hyphomonadales; family Hyphomonadaceae; genus Hirschia; species Hirschia sp. The sequence goes on from NZ_JBZXVU010000047.1 coordinate 2,225, forward strand.
CCGACCGCTTCATAGGGTGTGGATAAGTCTTGTAGAATTTGAGGAATCGTTTCGCGACGTAGGTTTAAATCTGTTAACGGTTGAAAAGTGGCATCGCCAATTCCGTCGCCCGTTTGTGTCACTGCGACGTTTACAGCGCTTTTTTCTTCTTCAGTCTGATCGGTAGATTTGGAGGAAGAAGCGCAAGAGGAAATATATAACAGTGGAATTAGTGATATGAATAGAAACGTTTTTTTCATAATATGCTACTCAATTTCTCTGGTGGTCTATAGAGATATTATCGTTGCAAATTACACCAAAAAAGTGGCGTAAAAAAAATATTTAAAAAGCGCAATTATATTGTTGACGTCATCAGCTTAGATACATATGTTGCGGCCTCTCACTTGAGAGCCCGTAGCTCAGTCGGTAGAGCGGTTGACTTTTAATCAATAGGTCACAGGTTCGATCCCTGTCGGGCTCACCAATCTCTTCAGGGGGTTAGTTTAATACTTTCCCCCTGAAAGAGACACTATCATCTAAGAGATATCCAAACATTATTGTATCACTTAGTTACATAGCAGACAAGAATTTCTATATCTGCGGTCATTGATGTGTGTTCTGAAAGTGTATTGAGTTTTTAGCTTGAATTGGTGATTTGAATATTGATTGTTCAATGAAGCTATTTGAATGTAAACTTGGCAGGACGTTTTTCTAAAAATGCTTTGTGACCGTCTTGATAGTCTTCATTTGCAAATCCTTCCAAGAAAAGCGCTTCAGCCTCTTCTGAATTAGAATCCCATCCTTCGTTCATTATCCCATTGATCATTTTCTTAGTTGCTCTCAGCGACCACTGAGAAACATTGGAGATCTCATGGCTCAGAGCTCTGGCGGATTGTAATGCAGTCTGGTCGGTCGCAAGTCTGTCGATTAGCTTTTTGTCGAGAGCCTCCTGTGCAGGAATTAGCCTTGCCGTGAATAAAAGGTCTTTTGCTGTTGCAGCGCCAACAGCACGTAGGAGACGCTTTGTGTCTCCTACCGGATACACAATTCCCAGCTTGCTAGGCGTAATGCCAAATTTGGAATCTTCACTTGCAATGCGTATATCTGTTGCCATTGCAAGGCTTACACCCCCTCCTACACAAATGCCATCTATCGCCGAAATAGTAGGCTTGCTGCAATTTTCTATGGCGTGGAGTGCTTTTGCAATTGTTTCGCCCGATGCCTTGGCTGTTTCTGGTGTATTGTAGATCTTAGCAAATTCAGAAATATCCGCTCCAGCTGCAAAATTGCCAGCATCGCCGCCGTGAAGAATAACAACTTTAATTTCTTTATTGTTTTCGGCCTGATCAATTAAGGGCGGTATGGCGGCCCACATATCAATAGATAAAGCATTTCGTTTTTGAGGTCTGTTGAGCACTATTTCAGCTATAGGGCCGTTGAAGTTCTGGCATACTGATTGGGTCAATTTAATCTCACATCAATAGGGGATTAGGGAAAAGGTATCGATTTCTGACCATTGTCTCAAGTGAGTGACTTTTGAAGATACCTAAAACGGGAATAATTTGAGCCCGTCACAATGACTAAATTCTATATTGAGGTATGGTTTCGCGAGCGCGAATCTCATTTTGGGTAGATGTTTAGCGTAGTTTCGGCGTGGGAATGCTTAGCAAGCAAGTGCGTTTAGGTGTGAAATAGTGGAAAAAAGGGGTGTGTTTGTATGATTATTCAATGAAAACACGAATTCATCTCATTCTTTTGTCGTTTTAGGCTTGCTATTTTTTATAGAAGATACATATCTAGGGCTCGAATTTTGGCCGGAAATTCAGGCATAAACGGCGTTTGTGTGTCGTAAGTTTAGAAACCTCCAAAGAAACTCGAACTACCGAGGCGTGACATGTTGTCGTACCTCACTACAAAATACAGGAGCGTTTCATGGAAACTGGAACAGTAAAATTTTACAACGACACTAAAGGCTTCGGCTTTATTGCACCTGACAATGGCGGCAACGACGTGTTTGTTCACGCTACTGCACTTGAACGTGCTGGCATGAACGGCCTTTCAGAAGGTCAAAAAGTATCTTTTGATACTGCACAAGACAAACGCAGTGGAAAAATGGCTGTGGACAACATCCAACCTGCATAAGGTTTTGTTGTTTTAAATTAAAAGAAACCGTCTCTCAAATTTGGGAGGCGGTTTTTTTATGTCGTTTTTTGATCTATGGGGAAAGTTATCAAAATTCTGCAACCATCAACGTATTCAGAATCCAAATTGATAGTTCCACTGTGCAATTCTATTATACGTCTGCATTTTGCAAGTCCAACACCGTGGCCTGTATAGTGAGGGGCGGTATGAAATCTTCGCATGAGATCAAACGCTTGGTTTTGAAATTTTAGAGGAATTCCAGAGCCATTGTCTTTTATGCTAATGGTCAGAAATTCTTCTGAGTGATCGCTAGAAATATGTATCTCTGGCAACCGATTTGGATGCTTATATATGATCGCATTTTCTAATATGTGCACAAAAACCTGAGTCATAAGTGCTGCATCAATGAGTAGCTCACCTGATACATCGATGTGAATAGTGCTCGACGTTTGAGCTATTGTGGGGGCTAATTTATCTTTGGCTGCATGTAAGCACGATTTTAAGTTCGTACGTGTTTCGTGTTTTACCAACTTGTGCAAGTTGGCGTAAGCAACGAGTTCTGAGATTATTTGAGATAATTTGTCAGCGCTTTGATCAATAATTGATAGGTAAGATTGAGCAACTTCTATATTGCCAGCATCTAGTTCTTTTCTGATGAGGTCGGTAAAGCAAGTTATGTGATGAAAACTGCCTTTAACGTCATGAGATAAGATGCTCGCAATTTGCTCGAGTTCATTAAACGCGTTTGGCTTATTATTTAAGTTTTGATTGGGCGCTTGTGTCATTGTTTTTTTGAATGCGCTCAGTGACTAATTTAGGTATTGGTTCATTTTGTTGAGATCATGTTCTGTATCGATGTCCAACGCAAGATCAGAATGTAATGGAATGCGTTTGGTTTGTGTATTTGCTGGCAATATTGATTTAGCCCCAGTGTCGCCGGTGAGCAGTTGTAGAGTTGGCAATAGATGTGCTCTAAATAATGCTGGGGGGCCAATATAATCGTCTGTTTGGGTGTAAATGATTTCGGCTTGTTCATCTCGCGCATCTTTAAGTTTCTTGAAATGATGAGCGGGAATGAGAGGCATATCTGCTAGGCATATAAGTACATCTGTTGGTTTCTTTGAAGTAACAATGTGTATTGCCGCCAATGCTATAGAATGCCCTTGGCCCAATTCAGGATTTGGATTTTCGACTATATTCCATCCTTTTTGCTTGAGCAGATTGCTACGCTGATATTGTTGAGAGCCCACGACGGCTAATTTCTTTACAGCAGACAGCTCTGAAAAGCTTTCTATTGTGTGTTCAAGTATGGTTTTGGCATTGATTTCCGCAAGCAATTTGTCGCCGTTTAAAAATCGGGTTGATAATCCGCTGGCGAGTAAAACAATTGTTAGCTCAGGAGGTGTCATTTTATTGATGGCACTTTTGGAATTCAGAAATTATCTCAGCTAGTGAAGATATTGCTAGCATTGACGCGTCTCTCAAAGAAGGGACTAAGCCTATTGGCGCATGAATGCGATCTATATCAGCTTTGGGTGTGTCGCATTCAAGGAGTTTTTCAACACGTTTTGCATGTGTTTTTTTACTTCCAACAGCTCCGATATAGAAGGCGTTACCCGATAGGGCATTTTGTAATATTGGGGTTTCCCATTGAGAGTCGTGAAACATCAATACAAAAGCCGTCCATTGGTCATCTGTATTTTTGGGTAAGCTATGAGGCGTTTTCAAATGAGTACAATTTTCCTCACCTTTGGAACAAATAGCTGACAATGTCTCTTCATCAGGGGACCAGAGTGTAACTGGAATGCCGGCAGAGCGTGATATTTGATACAAGGCTAGAGGGTCAGCGCCGCGACCTGCTATGCGTAATTTGAGTTTGGGTTGATAGCGCACGGAAAAAGATTCGTTATTCCAGCTTGGATTGGGAGGTTGAATTAAACTCGTATCGTTGTTTATGAGCACCTGACCAAGTGTTCCCAGTTTTATATCTACTGGTTTTCTGTTTTCAAGTGTTTGAACGATTGCGTTTAAAACGGCTGGTGCAAGGTTTGGACAAATCGAGACTTCTATAGCGCCACCGCAAGGAAGCTTTAAATCATAAAAAGGGGATCCCTCTCCATAACGTAGCTTTTTGAAGCTAGAGTCTTTGATCGCGTTCTGAGCCTGTAATTTGACATCAGCATCAATGCAGCCGCCCGATAAATAGCCTGCATGATTGCCATTTTCGCATACAACCATCACTGCTCCGCGTGCGCGCACGGCTCCGCCTAGAATATCCGTTACGAAAACAAGGGCGCATTTATGCCCATCGGACATCATAGATAACGCAGCTGTGATCACGTCAGAAGGATGTTCTGTTGACGAAACAAATCCGATGTGTGACATCTGTAACATATTCTGTTTACTCTAATATAGGCCGGTTTATCGGTGATTTATAGGTAGCAGGATCAAGTGATAGTGGCTCTTTAATAAGCAATACTGCACACAAAGTGTGTAGTTCATCTCGATCTTGGTCGCAATTGGTGATGACATAACACATGCGTGAGATTTTGGTGTTAGTTCAAAGCTGTAGTTTTGGTTGTAGAGCGATTTTGGTGAAATAAAACCAATTTTGTATGGGTAATGAGCTACTCTAATTTAGGGTCAAAAATACCAAATGGCGAAAGTGTCAAATGGGTGTGTATGAAAGGATAACGAAGCATGTTTTCTGATTTAATGAATGAGATGGCAATAAAGTCCAACATATCCGATGAGCCTGATACTACAAAAAATGTCGTGCCTGTGAATTTAAGCCGTCGCGGTTTTATTTCAGGAACCAGCTTGTTCGTTATTGGTGTTTCTCTAGTTGGATGTTCCAAAGCTGAAGAAGTTTTGATCGATCCAGTCCCACCAACCCCTGCTGGTCCAAGCCCTTTGACGGAAGTTAGGGGTGGCGATGCCACACCGTCCTTGTGGATTGAAATAGAAGCAAATGGCAAAGTCAAAATCACATGTCACCGCGCTGAAATGGGACAACAATCATGGACTTCCATGGCCCAAATTACCGTGGAAGAATTAGAAGCGGAATGGGACAAGGTTGAGATTGTTCAAGCTCTCGGGAATCCCAAATATGGTGACCAAAACACAGATGGCTCACGCTCTGTTCGGTTCAACTTCCATCGTTTAAGAGTTGCAGGTGCCGCAATGCGCCAAATGCTGTGTCAAGCAGCTGCAAATCATTGGGGTGTTGAATTAAGTGAGTGTTATGCCGAGCAAGGCATTGTGACGCATACACCGAGTAAGAAAACTTTGACTTATGGCCAATTGGCGGAAGCGGCCGGTAATTTACAAGTTCCGTCTGAGGATCAAATTAAACTAAAATCCAGAGATGAGTGGCGGCTTATCGGTAAAGAGATTTCATCTCTTACTGTTGAAAAAATTGTAAAAGGTGAAGGCATTTTCGGCCAAGATGTTCAGCGGCCGGGAATGGTATATGCGGTGATCTCACGCCCACCTCAAGTCCTTGGCAAAGTGCTATCATATAATGATTCTGACACTCTAGCGGTTCAAGGTGTTTTGAAAACGGTCGAATTGCCAGCTGTTACCGCGCCTGTCATGTTTAAAGCGCTTGGCGGCGTAGCCGTGATTGCGACAGATACATGGGCGGCCATTCAGGGTAGGCAGGCATTGTCGATTGAATGGGAGAAGGGACCAAATGCTGGATTTGATTCTGAAGCTTTTACGAAGGTATTAAGTGAGAGAACAAATACGTCTGGTACTATTCACAGAAAACGTGGAGATGTATCTCAAGCATTTGCTGCGGCTGAAACAAAGGTAACAGCGGAATATCAAACGGCGTTCTTTGTCCATTCTCCGATTGAGCCACCTAGCGCGACAGCAGAGTGGGTCGGCGGTGAATTGGAGGTGTGGGCGTGTGTGCAGGACGCTCAGACAACCCGAAAAACCATCTCCGATTTGTTGAGCGTCGATATTGAAAAAATCAAAGTTCATCCAACTTGGTTGGGCGGTGCTTTTGGACGAAAATCCAAATGTGATTTCGCAGTGGAAGCTGCCTTGCTGTCTCGTGAGTTGGGCAAACCGGTTAAGGTTGTTTGGACACGTGAAGATGAAATTCAACATGGATATTATCATGCTTCAAGTGTGCATCGTTTTGAAGGTGGTTTGGATGCGGATGGTAAGTGTATTTCTTATCTTAATCGCGCCGCATTCCCGTCTCTCACATCTATTTTTAATCCCAGTGCAGATGAAGCAACCGGATTTGAGATGGGACTAGGGGCTGTGGATGTCGCATTTGATGTACCTAATCTACAGGTTGAAAGTGTTAAAGCAGAAGCAAATGTGCGCGTTGGTTGGTTACGCTCTGTTGCAAATATTCACACTGTTTTTGCCAATCAAAGTTTCGTCGCTGAAATGGCTGTAGCAGCAGGGCGAGATCAGAAGGATTTTTTAATTGAGCTGATTGGTGCGCCACGTATCATGGACCCAAACAAGGATGAGCAAACGCAATACCCAAACTATGGTGCGGATGCTACAGAATACCCTCTTGATACAGCTCGACTGACGAATGTTGCCAATCGTGTGTCTGAGATGGCGAAATGGGGACGTGAACTTCCTAAGGGGCATGGTTTAGGAATAGCCGTTCATCGTTCTTTCCTAACTTATGTTGCAACTGTTGTCGAAGTGGCGGTTGATGATGAAGGTAATCTTAGCATTCCGGGTGTTTGGGTGGCGATGGATGCTGGAACTGTAGTCAATCCAATTCACGTAAAAGCCCAAATTGAAGGTGGAACGATTTTCGGCTTCTCCAATGCGCTCTATGGTAAAATTTCTATGAAAGACGGTGCTGTAGAGCAAGCGAACTTCCCAGATTGGAGATTGCTACGCATGGAAGAAGCGCCGCGTACGTTTGAAGTTGAAATCATTGAATCTAATGCGCCGCCTGCAGGTGTGGGTGAGCCGCCTACTCCACCAGCTGCACCTGCACTTGCTAATGCTATTTATGCTGCAACGGGGAAAAGATTTAGAAATTTACCGATTATCGGCGCTGATGATTATGTGCTGCCGCTAAATAGAACAGAAGACGCTTAAGGGAGGATGTAACCATGGCTATTACGATCAATATTAACGGCAAAAACGAAACAGTTGATGCAGCAGCAGGTACACCTCTATTGTGGGTGCTCCGTGATCATTTAAAAATGACTGGCACTAAATTTGGTTGCGGCGTTGCCCAGTGTGGCGCGTGCACTGTACACTTGGATGGAGAGCCAACGCGCTCTTGCTCAATTCCGCACGATGCGCTCGATGGCGCGAAAGTGACGACGATTGAAGGCAAAGAGGGGAAAGCTGCTCAAGCTATCCGCGATGCTTGGGTTGATTTGAACGTGCCTCAGTGTGGTTATTGTCAATCTGGACAAATTATGTCGGCGGTCGCGCTGCTGGAGTCAAACCCAACTCCAACAGATCAGGATATCGACGATGCAATGAGTGGAAACTTGTGCCGTTGTGCAACCTATATGACAATACGTCGTGCGATTAAGCAGGCATCTACACGTCTGTAGTGGATAAATGACGGATTAAACACTGAATGGTATATAGGCTGATAGAAACCAAAGCGGCTGTGCAAACACCGACAATAGATGTTCGCTCGAAGGACACAATTGCGCCTGTTGATCAGACCATTCTTCAAGATCGGTTTAATCGAACAATTAGCTATTTGCGCCTATCCATAACGGATAGGTGTGATTTGCGTTGTACGTATTGCATGCCTGAAAGAATGCAATTTTTACCTAAATCGGATGTTCTTTCTTTTGAAGAATTAACGAGGCTTGTTGATGCTTTTATTGCGCGTGGAATTACAAAGCTTCGCGTGACCGGCGGTGAACCATTGGTGCGAAAAGACGCTATACGCTTGTTATCAAAATTTGCAGAGAGATTGGGCAGTGGTTTAGAAGAGCTTACACTCACAACCAATGCAACACAATTAGAAGCAAATGCACAAGCCTTGGCGGATATGGGCATTAAGAGGATCAACATATCGCTAGATAGTCTTGATCGAAATGTTTATGAGCGCCTGTCGCGAAGAGATGCGCTCCCGCAAGTGCTTAGAGGCATAGACGCTGCTGCTAAGTCTGGCCTTAAGGTTAAAATCAATACTGTTGCGTTGGCAGATGCGAATGCTGACGAAATTCCAAGCATGATTAGCTGGGCTCATAAAAATGGATTTGATCTCAGCTTGATTGAGGTCATGCCTTTGGGTGAGGAAATGACGCACAGATCTTCATCATTTTTGTCACTTCAGGAAGTGAAATCGCAGCTTAATAAACATTGGACGCTCACTGAGCTAGAAGACAGCACGGGTGGGCCAGCTAGGTATATGCGCGTTGAAGAAACGGGCGGTCGAGTCGGATTTATTTCTCCTTTGTCTCATAATTTTTGTTCAACATGTAATCGTATCCGTATGACCTGCACTGGACGTTTATATACATGTTTGGGTCACGAAGAGGGTGAAGATTTACGCGCGGCTTTGAGAGATGACCAAACTGATGAAACGATGAATAGATTGCTGAACAGGGCATTGAGAAATAAGCCTGAACGTCATGATTTCGACGAAGCAAAAATTGATACACCATCTTCACCGCGTACTATGTCTGTCACGGGCGGATAACTAATTTCACTGAATGCCGCAGAAGGCTTGTACACAAAGCTATTCAGTAGAGCGCTCGGAATTTGCACCTTATTGCTGATTAAGCTATACGCCTCTGCTGCTGTGTCTAAATGCTATGACGCAATAAGAGATAGCTAGTTCACGCTCTAATTTTCTGAATGAATTGAATGAATGATTTACAATCACTCTTATAGATTTTCTGTCGCGCCGATGATGGATTGGACAGACCGGCATTGCCGGCTGTTCCATCGTGCGTTTACCAAACGTGCATTGCTGTACACTGAAATGGTCACTGCAGATGCATTATTGCACGGAGATTTAGAGTATTTGATCGGCTTTAATCCTGACGAGCAACCTTTAGCTTTGCAGTTAGGTGGATCAGACCCTATCAAGCTGGCTCAAGCCTCTAAAATGGGTGAAGATTATGGCTATAGTGAAATCAATTTAAACTGCGGTTGCCCATCAGATCGCGTGCAGTCAGGAGCTTTTGGTGCGTGTTTAATGGCCCAACCAGAGCGCGTCGCTGAATGTATTTCTGCGATGCAGAATGCTGTCGATATTCCTGTGACTGTAAAGTGCCGTATCGGTATTGATGACGATGACCCAAATGAGCGGTTGTTTTCTTTTGTGAACACAGTTGCCGATGCCGGGTGTCAGGTGTTTATCGTGCATGCACGAAAAGCATGGCTTAAAGGGCTAAGCCCAAAAGAAAACAGAGATATTCCACCTTTAGATTATGATTTGGTGGTTAGATTAAAAAAGGCTCGTCCAGATCTGACAATTTCGCTCAATGGCGGGTTAGTTGATATGGAAGCTAGTTTAGATCAGTTGTCTTGTCTTGATGGCGTCATGTTAGGACGTGCTGCATACCACACACCTCACATTTTGGGACAAGTAGATAGATTGGTTTTTGGTGAACCGACTCCAGATGTTTCAGAGCATCAAGCGTTGGCTGCGTATCGTCCATATATCAAAGCTCAACTAGAAAAAGGTACGCATCTTCATGCGATGACTCGCCATATGATGGGGCTTTTTAATGGGAAGCGTGGTGCAAAAAAATGGCGTCGCTATTTATCTGAAAATGCTCCAGGAGCAAAAGGTGTAGAGGCGATTTCAATTGTCGATGAGGCTGCTGGTTTTGTGGCTGTGGAGTAAAACCTGTTTGTTGAAGTCACCATTATTGATGAATGATAATCGCAGATTTAGATACTTCCCATTTTGTTAGTCTCTCAAGAAATGACATGCCTAAAAGGGATTGCTCCAGATTATCATCCAGAACAACTGCATCAATATTTTTGAGCATTACACGTCCGATTTCTAGGCGGTCAAGCGTGACGGATGCACCATATGTTGTTCCTGAAGCTGTTGTGATCTTGATGTCTTTTTCCATTGCTGAGTAATCATACCCAAGACGCCTAGCGTCGGCGGGTGTGAGAACGCAAATGCTAGCGCCTGTATCCACCATGAAGTCTAATTGATATCTATTATTGACCTTAGCCTTTGCCCAATAGTGACCGTCTGGTTGTTTGCGTAATGATGCAGCGAGTTCGCCAGGATATTGTATTTCAAACTGGTTCATTGCTTTGGGTGATTTTACAGCTGTTTGCACTTGTTCATTGCGTGCAGAAAAAGCTTCCTCACGTTCAATACGTTCTCTAAGCCCTATTGCAATCGCAAAGGCTGCTATGAAAACGATGAGAATAGATCCAAATTTATTATTCAATGCATCACCTGATAAATGAGTGCTATTAAGCCTGCTATTCCTGCCCACACAATCGCGTAATTAAACATTTGAGCAGCATTTGTTTTAAATGCGCCATACACTCCTCCTGATATCAAAAGGAGGTAACCACAAAGCAAAGAAATACTGACAATTGAGACGTCTTTTCCGTCTTGGCTTTGAAAACTACCATTGGTCAGAAAAGCAATTAAGATTAGCGTTGCTAGGATGAGTGCGGCTGCAGTGAGTATTCTTGATATCATTTTAACTCTTGCCCATTTGCATTTTCACTTTTGCTTTGCAAAAATATTTCGGCACGATCAGGTAATTTAACCAAAATATCTCGTCGTTCCTGCTGAGTCATCAGGGACCAATTTTCGATTTCGATCAGAGTGCGGTGGCAGCTGATGCATTTCGTGTGAGAACTATCAAGTTCGCATATATTTTTGCACGGAGACTGGATCACAGTAATGCTTTCAAGCGCAGATAGAGAATAGTGAATAAGTTGACTAAAACAAAGATGAAGTCGACCCCAAAATCAATAATACTCTACCTAAAAGGAGTTGATCGAACGCATCGAAACGGGCATAGATGAGTCTCGCTTACAATTTTTGGTCTAGAACTGGACGGAATCATGTCGCCTCTAGATGATATACGTGCTCTTGTTGAAAGTGCACCAAACGGTGATTTGGCAGCAAAACAAGCGGCTGAAGATCGACAAAAACGATTGATGCAGGCACCAGGTGGTTTGGGCCGTATGAGTGAAATAGTAGCATGGATGGCGCAATGGCAAGGGACCCCGGTTCCCAAAGTCGAACGCCCAATGGTTGCTATTTATGCTTCCTCTCATGGGGTTGCAAAGCATGGTATTGTTTCACATGACAAAGCAAGCACCCAAAAAATGGTTGAAATGTTGCGCACAGGGGCTGCTGCGACCAATCATATAGCTGCAGCTGGTGGTGCAGGATTGCGTGTTTTTGAAATGGCAGTCGAAAAACCGACAGCCGATTTTACCGAAGGTCCGGCTATGTCGGAAAAAGAAACAGCTGCGACAATTGCCTTTGGTATGGAAGCAATTGCTGAAAAACCGGACTTGCTGGTATTAGGAGAAACGGGCGTTGGTGGCGGTACGGCTGCGGCTGCTGTGGCGTGTGCCATGTTTGGCGGGAATGCTACATATTGGGTGCGTGCTGGGGCGTGGGTCTCGTCTGAGGTTATTGATGCGCGTGTTGAAGTGGTTCGCAAGGCGATGGCGACTCATCGTGGAAACTTAAGCAATCCTCTTGAGATATTACGTCGGGTCGGCGGCAGGGAAATTGCGGCGCTAGTTGGAGCAATTATCGCCGCCCGTATGCAGGGTATTCCAGTTATATTGGATGTTTTCTCAACCTGTGTTGCAGCTGCACTTGTGCATGCAATGAAGCCCGGAGCTGCTGATCATTGTCTAGCAGGTCATTTGTCGTCTGAGCCTGCACATCAAGCGCTTTTAGATCGTTTGGGACAAAAACCATTGTTAGATCTGGGGCTTAGGTGTTCTGAAGGGGCGGGTGCATCTGCCACAATAGGGTTGTTGAAAGCTGCTTGTGCAGCAAACGAGCATGCCGCTATCGGTCATTAGGGTTAGTAATTCAGATATATCGTCATTGGAGAATTCTATTGACTATATTCTGAGGAAAATGTTTTCCCTAGTGTTAAAGAATATTGGTAAGAAAAACTTGCGAAAGCGAAATATCATGACGCGTATCTTTGCAGCATCGACATTGAGTTTGGTTTTGTTGGCTGGTTGTGCGACCGGAACAGCGAATAAAGTTTCACCTTATTCAGTATATGCCCCTCCTAAAGTTGGGACTGTTTTAGAATACACAGCTTATGCGGCTGGCGAACCTGATTTGAATCTTAAGCAGGTGGTCGTTGAATCTGGAAGTGATTACGCGCTTTATGCAAATGTTTCTGAAACAGGAAAACCACCTGCTGAAGAAGATTTTTTCCTAGAGTTTTCAGGGGTTTATTGGCAAGTATGTGGTGATGTAATGCCGAGCGCATCCGAACGGCAGTCCCTACAGACATTGTGGCCTATTCAACAGGGCAATAGCACAATATTAAGCGGTACGGATTTAGCCGGAAAGCCCATTCCTGTGGATGTTTCTGTGGTTTCGACAAAAATATCTGAGGATATAGGATTCGGAGCGTTGCCAGCATTTGACGTTAAAACAACTTTTGATGTACCTGAAACAACAACGTTTATTCCTGAATTGTCCGTTGCTTCGCGAATTGAATGGGGTGTACCCGGAACAGAAAATTACGCTGGATATGATCAGCTTGTGAGTGTTGCTCAGGCTGAAGCGGGGCAATATGAAGACTATGTTTCATTTGGTAAGTCGCGTTGTTTACCTGCGGCTCTGAGATAGTTTTAATATTGTTTTATGTGTATGAAATGCCCACAACCTATCGAGGTTGTGGGCATTTTTTGTTAGTTTGCTGTTAAACGAGCGTGTCTTTTCTTACCAATTGATAAGCGAGCAGTGTTGTCACTCTCAAGATCGGCTGTGCTTATTGTTGCAAGCTCATCAGTGATTGTTTCACCATTTAATTTTGCTGCACCAGCTTTTATGTGACGTCTAACTTCACCTTTAGATTTGGCGAGTCCCGAAGAGACAAAACCATCAATCACGCTATAGCCAGATTCAATTTCCGACATTGCGATATCAAAGGACGGCATTCCGTCTGCTGTCGCGCCTTCAGCGAATACTTTTGCAGCGGCAGCATTGGCTTCTTTGGCGGCTTCCTCTCCGTGGAGCATACTTGTCGCCGCATCGGCTAGCGCAATTTTAGCGTCATTGATTTGCGCACCCTTAAGCGATTCAAGCTCTGCTATCTTATCCAATGGTAGGTCGGTGAACAGCTTAAGGAATTTTCCAACATCTGCGTCTTCTGTATTGCGCCAGAATTGCCAGTAGTCATATGGACTTTTCAAATCAGCATTGAGCCATACAGCTCCGCCAACAGTCTTTCCCATTTTAACACCGGAAGCGGTTGTCAATAACGGCGTTGTGAACCCAAAGGCTTGAACATTCTCTACGCGGCGACACAATTCTGTACCATTGGTGATGTTACCCCATTGGTCGGAACCACCAAGTTGAAGGCGTACTTTCAGGCGGCGGTTTAGCTCGACAAAATCATATGCTTGCAGAAGTGCATAATTGAACTCTAGGAAGGTGTAAGGTTGTTCGTTTTCGAGGCGGCGTTTTACAGTGTCCTGCATAATCATTTTGTTGATGGTGAACAGTTTCCCGTAATCGCGCAGAAATTCGAGATAGTTGATCTTACCTAGCCAGTCATCATTATTGACCATGACAGCATCTGTTGGCCCATCCCCGAAAGTCAGGAATTTTTCAAATACGGATTTAATGCCATTAATGTTTTTCTGAATTTCTTCTTCAGTCAGAATCGGGCGAGATTTTTCTTTATCAGTCGGATCACCGATTTTTGTCGTGCCGCCGCCCATAAGGACGATGGGTTTACCGCCTGCTTGCTGAAGGCGTCTCAGCATCATAATAGACACAAGATGACCTACATGTAGACTTGAAGCAGTTGCATCATAGCCGGCATATGCAATGGGCATTTCAGATTTAGCATATTCATCCAAACCTGCTTCATCTGTTATCTGATAGACATATCCGCGCTCAAAAAGAGTGCGTAATAATTCAGATTGAGGCATGAAGGCATCGTCGGCCATAAGATTCGTCTCCTTAGATTGAGTTGGGCGATTAACACAAGAGATACAAGCTTTGAAAGAGGGAAGAGGCGTAATGTCTAGCCAATTAGCTCAATTGTTTAAAACCGGTCCTCAATGGGTGCTTGGGTTTATGAGTGGAACTTCTCTTGATGGCGTCGATGTTGCGCTTGTTAAAACAGATGGTGAGCGTATCGAAGAGCTTGGGTCGTGGATTACGATTAGCTATACGAATGCTCAAAGGAAAGTGCTGGCAGAAGCAACACAAGATGCCCTAAAATGGAATTGGGAAGGCGTTCGTCCAAAGAGTTTTGATAAGGCTGAACGCTTGATGACGCTGGCTCATGCTGAGGCTGCAAAAAAACTCATGCAGTTTGGGGGAGGTGAGACGCCTGTGCTTGCTGGCTTTCATGGGCAGACGGTTTTGCATTCGCCTCCTCTTGATGGTCAGAAGGGAAAGACGCTCCAATTGGGAGATGGTCAATTGCTGGCTAAAGAGCTTGGCATTCC
>NZ_JBZXVU010000048.1:0-5845 GCF_058892565.1 Hirschia sp.
TTTGCTATTATTTCTCACCCTGATGCGGGTAAAACCACGCTGACTGAGAATTTGCTTTTGACAGGTGGTGCTATTCGTTTGGCTGGGCAGGTGGCTGCGCGCGGTGAGCGTCGCCGTACAACATCTGACTGGATGAAGATTGAGCAAGATCGCGGTATCTCTGTTGCTTCGTCCGTGATGACATTTGAGTATGAAAACCTCGTCTTTAACTTGCTCGATACGCCCGGACACGAAGATTTCTCTGAAGACACGTATCGTACACTTACGGCGGCGGATGCGGCTGTTATGGTGCTGGATGCTGCTAAAGGTATCGAGCCACAAACTTTAAAGCTGTTTGAAGTGTGTCGTTTGCGCGATATTCCAATTGTGACTTTTATCAACAAAATGGACCGTGAAGCTGTAGATCCATTTGAATTGCTAGATGAAATTCAAGACAAGCTGGCCCTTGATTGTGCGCCGCTATATTGGCCGCAAGGCTCAGGTGAGCGTTTTCGCGGTATGGCAGACTTGATGACGGGTGAATTCCTGAAATTTAAAAAACGCACAGCCAATGAGGCGCAGGAAATAGGCGGCGCTGAACGCACAGCGATGGATGAAGATGCTGTCTCAGCGTTTATGGATAGTGATGAGTTTGCAGAGATTTCAGAAAATGCAGAACTTGCCAAAGAAATGTGTGTGCCGTTTGATCACCAATCATTTCTAGAAGGGCATTTAACGCCTGTTGTATTTGGAACGGCGCTTCGTCATTTTGGTGTGCGTGAATTGCTCGATACTCTAACGGCATATGCGCCGCCGCCACGTGCGCAAAAAGCGCGTGTTAAAGGCAATGAAGCCGTCATTGATATTGAGAATAAGGAAGTGTCTGGCTTTATCTTTAAAGTGCAAGCCAATATGGACCCAAACCATCGCGACCGGATCGCATTTTTGAAAATGGTATCTGGTCAGTTTAAGCGTGGTATGAAGCTGAAAACGACGACGGGCAAACAGCTCAATGTGTCTTCGCCCGTTATGTTTATGGCGCAGGATCGTGAAATTGCGGATGATGCGTTTGCTGGCGATGTAATCGGCGTTCCCAACCATGGTGCGTTGCGCGTGGGGGATAGCATGTCGGAAAGCGGCAATATCATGTTTGGCGGTATTCCAAACTTTGCGCCTGAGATATTGCGACGTGCACGTTGTCTTGATCCGATGAAATCAAAGCACTTGCGCAAAGCGCTTGAAGGTCTAGCTGAAGAAGGGGTGACGCAATTATTCACGCCGGCTGTTGGTGCCGATATGATTGTGGGTGCTGTGGGTGCGCTACAGATTGATGTGATGGCAGAGCGCGTCTCAGCTGAGAATAAGCTGGAAGTGGTTTTTGAGCAGGCATTATATAATGTGGCGCGCTGGATCACGGCAGAAGATCCAGCTGTTCTGGATGCCTTTTTAGAGAAAAACCGCATGAATGTGGGAACTGATATTGACGGTGCCCCTGTCTTCCTTGGTAAGAATAGTTGGGATGTCAGCTATGTTGCGGACAAAAATCCTGACATCAAATTCTCAGCGACTAAGGAAAGGTTGGCTTAATCCATGATTGCAGTTCTGGCGGGCGACATTATCAAATCTTCCCGTTTGACGCCGGAAGAATTGCAAAACGTCAAGGATTGCATTGTAGAAACGTGTGATGAGCTGCGTGAGAAGTTTCCAGAAATAGGCCTGAGCAAACCCTTCTTCTATAGGGGAGATGGTTGGCAGGTTGCTATGAATTTAGCGCCTGCTGCGCTTAAGGTCGCTGTCTTCATTTATGCCGGTCTGCGTCATCAAAATATCGCACTTAGCCGGATAGCAATTGGGGTTGGTGAAACAGAAAAACTCGACCTTGAAAATTTAGATCAATCTTCGGGAGAAGCTTTTGAGCGCGCCGGGCATTGTCTTGATAAAATGAATACGCGTTCTTTTGATGTTGAGTATTCTCAACGTTCTGATTCTGATAAGAATGAAATTGCATTGGCAGCGTTGGCGACTTGTATGTCAGCGATCATGTCCGACTGGACAGCCCGGCAAGCACAGTTTGCGCGTTTGGCTTTGCTTTTTGATGATAGGACACATGCGGAGTTGGCGGAGATGATTTCTCCAGCTATCACGCGGCAAACATTTTCAGAGGGTTTGCAAACTTCCAAATTTGAAGCCATTGAACTTTCGCTGGCAGCATATTCACTTACATTGCAATAAAGCAGGTTTATTCGCCTGCATTTTAAAAGGCAGGCTTATTTGCCTGCGTTGAGAGGGGCTTGCTTCCGATTAAACAAGCAAATTTACTTGTTTTTTGAATAACAAGCTAAAACGCTTGTTTTGCGCTGTGGGTATTCTGGTTGGAAGTTAGGTTGATAACCCATCTGTCCACTTGTATGGATATTTAAGTGGATAAGCACGAGGGGGATGCATGCTGGATTTGTTTATAATGCTGTTTACGGCGCATATCCTTGCGGATTTTGTGTTTCAGACCAAATGGTTACTTCAGCGTAAGCAACACTTTGTCGGCATGGCTTTGCATATCGCAATTGTTCTAGGTGCGACGATTGTCATTAGCGGACTTTTTGATTGGCGTATCCTTGCAATTATTGGCGTTAGTCATTTTGTGATGGACTTCATTAAGACGCGATATTTATCTGATACTTTGACAAGTTTCACGCTCGACCAATGCCTCCACATTGGGGTCTTAGTTGGCCTTGTGTGGTGTTTTCCGAATGCGTTTGAAGCCAGTTTTTGGCAATTTGCATCGGCTGAAAATCTGCAAATGGGGATCACGGGATTAGTGCTGATATTGGGCGCGATATTGTCGGTTCGCGTGGGGGATATCGTGATCAATAAAGCGATGTTGCCCATGGAAAAGCAGTTTGAAGAAGAGGTGAAATCTAAGCTCGAAGTTGGCCGCAAGAATAAGTATTCAGGTCTGCCCAACGCCCCTGCAATGATTGGAGTGTTGGAACGTTTTATCATTTATCTTTTGATTATGGTTGGTCAGCCAACAGGTGTTGGATTTTTAATCGCGGCAAAATCTATATTACGTTTTGCAGGTGCTAAAAGTGATGATCATGACAATCGACGTGCTGAATATGCGGCATCTGAAATGATAATTGTTGGCACATTGATGAGTTTTGGTTGGGCAATTTCAATCTCTATATTGACGCTAATCACACTTAAAATGCGCAGCGTAAATTTGGTAATTTAGCAGACGTATTTCCTTAGTGTTGTCATCTGACCGCCACATGTCGAAGGTTTAAGAGATATTAAAGGAAAATGCCGCGAATTCCCCTTGACCTAAGCGGCGAATTCTAAGCTCTTTTGCGCAGATTTATTGGTAGAAGTGACATCTACCAAATAGTTTAGTGAGGCTTGATTTATGTTTGAACGTTTGGTCAGTGAACTTCCCACACAAGTGCAAGACGGTATCGTATACTTAGACAGCATTTGGCATGAAGGTGCGTTTGGGCTGACATATGGCGACATAATCATTGCCACGGGAATTATACTTTTCTCCTTGATTATACGGGGAATATTTGCCCGAACAGTTGTGCGCGGTATCTCGCGAGCGGCAGCAGGTACGAAAACCAATCTTGATGATGCGCTCGTAACAACAATTGCGGCACCGTTGAAAATGGTGCCGATTATCGTGGGTTTTTATGCTGCATCTCAAGTGATTGAACTGAATGATAGCTTGCAGTTGATTGTGGACAAGGTGTTGCGCTCTTTGGTGGCGTTTTCAATTTTCTGGACGCTCAACCGCGCTGTCGGTGCGTTTTCCTTCTTGTTTACGGGGTTACGCAACACGCTTTCACCCGCGATTGTGGATTGGATCGCAAAATCATTGCAGCTTGTCTGTGTGTTCGTAGGTGCTGCTGCGATTTTGGAAATTTGGGGCATTCAAGTTGGTCCAATTCTCGCAGGTTTGGGTATCTTCGGTGTGGCGGTTGCACTGGGCGCACAGGATTTATTTAAAAACCTGATCTCGGGTATTTTGATCCTTGTTGAGAAACGGATGGAACCGGGCGAGTGGATTGCTGTAGACGGTGTGGTTGAAGGAACAGTTGAGCGCATAAATTTTCGTTCAACGCTGGTGCGTCGCTTCGATAAAGCACCGGTATATGTTCCCAATGCGAGCTTTTCAGATAATGCCGTGGTCAATTACTCACGCATGACGCATCGCCGGATTAAATGGGTGATCGGGGTTGAGTATCGCACGACGACTGAGCAGCTTCGCTATATTCGTGATGAGATTGAAGCGTATCTTTATACCAATGATGCATTTGCTAAGCCGCCAGAAGCGACATTGTTTGTGCATGTGGATTCTTTCAATGATTCCTCAATCGACTTTTTAATCTATTGTTTTACACACACAACTGTCTGGACTGAATGGCTTGAACACAAAGAGCAATTTGCACTGAAACTGATTGAGATTGTGGAGAATGCAGGCACAAGCTTTGCTTTCCCAAGCCGTACACTTTACATGCAACAACAAGAGCCGCCTGAGGTTATTCACCCGCCAACACTGTCTGAAAACGTCAGCAAAATGCGCACGTTGAAGGGCGATTCAAGCGCCGGTGAAAATGCAGGAAGTGAAGGCGGCGGGGATGGCTAAAGGCTTTTTATAAGCTTTAGCCTAATTTGCGAACCGCCTTAGGCTGCTTTAGACGTTGTGCTTCTGACTTTCCAGAAACGCACAGCGCGTTGAGCGGCGGCCAAAGGCACATTTTCGTACATGTCAGAGTATTCTTTGGCTTTTGCAACACCATTTTCTCCGCCAACAATTTGCATCGCCAATGTCGAGAAAAGTGCTTTGGGGAAGTGTGCCGCGCGACAAAGAATAGCCATGGCATCAACGTCTTTTTGTTCAATAATGCGACAGGCTATTTCGTTGGAAATATGCGTGAAATAGGCAAAACTGGCAAGGAAGCGTGACTTTTCACCATTGCGCAATTGCTGCACAAGGTGAGGAGGTGTCAAACGGTTCGCTTCGATTTCTGTTTCAACCCATTTGATTTGCTTCTCCATGTCTTCTGGAGCTTTTCCATAAGCGATATTCAAACGGTTTTTAGATGCTTTTAGCGCTGCATTGAGCTCTTCTTCGGAGACTGATTCAAACTTCGCCATGATTTGCGCACGCAGTTTTTGCTCAACAACGTGATAGACATCATTTAGCAAATCTAACGGTACGTTTTTACGTTTCACAAGCGGTGCTTGCAGAACTTTACTTGTCATGGCGCGTTCGGTCACGACTTCATATGTTTCGCGGTCAATTTCAGCTGTCTCGTTTTCAAGAAGTGAAACAACAACTTTGTCTTCACCTTTGTTTACAAGCGCTTTGGAGACTGGAGATGTAAGATTGTCTCGCTTGGAAACAGCCATCAATTTTTCTTGGCTGCTTGTGTTGGCGATATGAACGAGATCTTCTTCTGTCAAAGCTTGTGATTTACGAAGAACGGGTTCAGCAACGCGTATAGAATCTGTTGCCAGACGGCGGGCTGTTTTGCGAAGAGGGGATTTAGACACAGCAACTTTACGAGATAGCTCCAAACGAACTTGATCCGTCATATCTGTGGCAACAGCACCGATGATTTCATCGAACATTGCACACTCAGCTTCGCTACGTTCATCTTTGTCATTGTCAAAGAAAACGTCTGTTACTTCTCGCAAAAGGTCGCGACGTTTTTCACTAGATGTTTCTTTTGCCAGATCCATAAGTTTGGCAAATTTCGAGTGATCAACTGACATTCCGTAAACCCCTTTGGACATTTGTTCAAAGGAAATACTATCTAAAATGGGTTAATAAATGATGGGATAAAACTTATGGTTTGCATACGAATAG
>NZ_JBZXVU010000049.1:0-57187 GCF_058892565.1 Hirschia sp.
TCCTTGATGTGGATGTTGACGCAAGCGTTGAAGCGCTTGGCGAAGAGTTAGAGGCTGCACTTGATGTTGTGGTCGGCGAAGACGCTGGTGATGATGTTGAAGCGGTAGCTGAAGAAGTTGTCGAACCGGTTGTTGAAGCAGTTGAAGAAACAGTCGAAGCGGTAGCTGAAGAAGTTGTCGAGCCAGTCGTTGACGCGGTTGAAGAGACTGTCGAAGAGGTTGTTGAAACAGTTGAAGATGTTCTCTCTGACTTATTAACACCGGAAGATTCAGAACCATCAGATCCAGATGCATCCGATGAAGATCTGACAGTGGATGGCGATGTTGATCTAGCAGGTCAGGACATTATTGACCTTGATGTCGATGTTAATCTTGATCCTGTCGAAGCCATAGTTGGCGATGTCGACATTGATGTGGACGCAGTTGCAGAAGTTATTTCTGATGATGCCATCCTTGATGTGGATGTTGATGCAAGCGTTGAAGCCCTTGGCGAAGAGTTAGAGGCTGCACTTGATGTGGTGATCGGCGAAGACGCTGGTGATGATGTTGAAGCGGTAGCTGAAGAAGTTGTCGAACCGGTTGTTGAAGCAGTTGAAGAAACAGTCGAAGCGGTAGCTGAAGAAGTTGTCGAGCCAGTCGTTGACGCGGTTGAAGAGATTGTCGAGCCAGTTGTTGAAACAGTTGAAGGTGTTCTCTCCGACCTATTAACACCGGAAGGTTCAGAGCCAACTGATCCAGACGCATCCGATGAAGACCTGACAGTGGATGGCGATGTTGATCTTGTGGGTCAGGATATTGTTGACCTTGATGTCGATGTTAATCTTGATCCTGTCGAAGCCATAGTTGGCGATGTCGACATTGATGTGGACCCGGTTGCAGAAGTTCTTTCTGACGATGCCATCCTTGATGTGGATGTTGACGCGAGCGTTGAAGCCCTTGGCGGTGAGTTAGAAGCTGCACTTGATGTTGTGATCGGCGAAGACGCTGGTGATGATGTTGAGGCTGTGGCTGAAGAAGTTGTCGAAGCTGCAGAAGAGACAGTTGAAGCGGTAGCCGAAGAAGTTGTCGAACCGGTTGTTGAAGCAGTTGAAGAGACTGTGGAAGACGTTGTTGAGACAGTCGAAGATGTTCTCTCCGACCTATTAACACCGGGCGGTTCAGAACCAACAGATCCAGATGCATCAGATGAAGATCTGACAGTGGATGGCGATGTTGATCTAGCAGGTCAGGACATTGTTGACCTTGATGTCGATGTTAATCTTGATCCAGTTGAAGCCATAATTGGCGATGTCGACATTGATGTGGATGCGGTTGCAGAAGTTCTTTCTGATGACGCCATCCTTGATGTGGATGTTGACGCAAGCGTTGAAGCGCTTGGCGAAGAGTTAGAAGCTGCACTTGATGTTGTGGTCGGTGAAGATTTAGAAGGTCTAACCGTTCTGGAAGACCCGCTGTTTTTAGGCAGTGATGAGGATACTCAAGCAGAGTCACCATTTGATGGTTGGACCGAAGAAAGCGTGAGTGTAGGTGGTTTGTTTGATGACTTAATAGGCGGACAATCAGCTGGAGATAGCGAGCTTCCAGAGCCTGAATCATCTTTTGGTGAAGGGCTTGGAGAGTTGCAGCTCTCATTAAACTTTGGTGGGGGCGGAGATGGGTTTATCTAATATTTGGGGAGCTTTTTCTCAAAAGATTTCTAGTTTGCATGCTGGTGTTTTTAGAGGCGAGCGATCTAAGGATGATGTTCTTTTTATTGAAAGTTTCCGGGAAAATACCAGCTCGATTATCTTAAGTACGTTAGCGATAAGCATCCTATCGCTTGCGCTGCCTATTACAACTTTGCAGGTCTATGACCGTATTTTGGTCAACAAAGGGACTGGAACGATTGTTGTCCTCATAGTTGGTGTCGTCGTTGCGATAATGCTGGAAACTATGTTGCGAATTGCACGTAACTACGTTTTGACACGTTCAGGTGCTGCCTATGAGCACAGAATGATGGTCCGTTTTGTTGATCATTTCATCAATGTTAGTGCAAATAATACGCGTAAAGGTGGGGTTGGAGAGTTCTTGCACAATCTTTCAACATTGGCGCGACTAAGGGAATTTTATACAGGCCAGCAATTGGTGACATTTGTTGAGTTGATGTTTGTGCCAGTTTACTTGGTTTTACTAACTTATATATCCGGTATTCTGGTCTTAATTCCGATCTTTATCCTCGTTTTGTTCGGAGCCATAACAGCGTTCAATGGCAGCCAGCACAAATTCTATCTGAAAAAGCTGGAAGATGCAGATGATAAACGTTTCAACTTTCTTGTTGAGGCACTTGAAGGCATTCATGCACTCAAGGCATTTGGTTTTGAGAAGATGTTTTCGCGTCGTTATGAGCATATGGAGGCAGCATCAGCACGGGCGCATTACGATCTTAGCTGCCATGTTTCAATGACGCATAATTCCGGTGGCTTGTTTGCAAACATCATGGTCATCGCAGTTATAACATTTGGCGCGGGAATGGTGTTGTCAGGAGGAATGACAAACGGTGCTCTCATCGCAGCACTTCTGCTTTCCGGTCGTCTTATGCAGCCTATTCAGAAAGGATTGTCGCTCTGGACGCGCTATCAAGCTTTCAAAATTACACAGGCTAACATTCAAAAGATTCTAGCAGGTGAAAAAACAGAAACCCTGACGAGAAATAATGCCTATGTACGTGAATCTGAAGGTAATTTGGAATTAAAGAATGTGAGTTTTGTCTGTGAAAATACAGGTAAGACTATCATTGATGACGCTAGTTTTGAGATGAAACGAGGTGAGTCACTCTTAATTACCGGAGTACATGGTGCAGGTAAGTCGGTGTTGATGAAGTTAATTGCAGGAACTCTCACGCCGACTTCGGGCAAAGTGATACTCGATAGAGAAGATATCAGAACATATGAGGCAAGAGAACGCGTTAAGCATGTTGGGCACTTAGTTACATCTCCTTCACTCATTCGCGGAAGTATTCGCCACAATATTTCTTCTTTCGGTTTAGCTGACCCTGTTAAGGTTAACCAAGTTGCTCGTATTTTGGGAGTCGATGCTGAAGTCGCCAAATTACCGGGTGGTTTTGATACGATTGTCACTGGCAATTATAGCGATGCAATACCTCCAGCGTTGAGTCAGCGCATAGCAATCACGCGTGCATTAGCTGAAAAACCTCGGATCATTCTATTTGATAATGCTGACAGATCCATGGATTTTGAGGGCTATCAGACAGTCTATAAGCTTTTGGCGCGCCTTAAATCTCAAGTTACCATGATCATTTGCTCCGATGATGAAAATCTGCGCGCGCTAACAGACAGACACTACCATCTGGTGAATGGCCGGCTGGAAGCAGGTGGAAGGCAGCGACAAGTTCAAAGTTTCACTAATTTGAAGGAGTATGGCTAGTGTCCGAGGTTACTCAAAATGTTCAACTCCTGACCAAATCGGCAGAAATTAGAATTGAGATTAGTAAGCTCGCATCAGCTATCTTTCTATCGGGCCGTACGAATTTTGAATCTCCAGGTGCTTGGGAGATAACACTCCTAGCATTGTTGCTTGAACTTGAACCTACAATCACTGTGGACCGTATCGTGGAAGCGCTTCCATTTTCGAAAGAACCTTTGAAAATGGAAGGTGTGTTAAACACTATTGCAAACTTGGGTTTTTACGGCCGAAAACATGTTGATAGCATACAGAGAATAGACAGCCGATTATTCCCAGCTTTAATGGTGAACCGCCACGAAGAACCAATTCTTCCCATTCGTAAGGATGAAAATGGGGTTTTGGTGTTTGATCCCGAGACTCAGGAGTTAGATGAGCGTTCAAATGATGTGAACGGCGTAGTCTGGATCTTTCGACGTTATGAGGAAAATAGGCAATCGACCTCTCACTTCCAACGTAAGGGGAGTGGCAAGAGCTGGTTTATCGCGACTGCAAACCGTTTTAACGGGACTTTGTTTCAGGTTTCAGTTGTTGGGTTTCTTCTAAATCTCGTTGCGATCTCGATCCCTATCTACATTATGCTCGTGTATGACCGGGTGATTGCCTCTGCTGCGCCAGATGTACTTCCGATGTTATGCGTGGGTGCAATTGCGGCTATGTGTTTTGATGGTGCCTTTAGAGCTGTTCGGGCATCTGGTTTATCTTGGGTGTCAGGGCGCCTAGATAATATTGTAGGTAACAGAATATTTTCTCATCTTTTATCATTGCCGCCATCAATAATTGAAAACGCATCTGTCTCATCGCAAATATCAAGAATTAAGACATTTGAAGCAGCGAGAGATTTCTTCAGTAGTCCAGCCTTCATGTCAGCTCTTGATGCTCCTTTTGTGGTCTTGTCGATTGTTGTTTTGTATTTTGTCGCAGGCCCGCTATTCTTGGTGCCGGTTGCAGCTATTGGTCTTTATTGCGTCTTATTTTGGCTAGTACGAAATAAAATAAAGAGCATTATTCGCATCGCAGCGAAAGCAAGTTCTGCACGACAGCAATTTGCAATCGAGACATACGAGAAAATAGATACAATTCGTTCTCAAGGGCTTCAGGAAAAGTGGATCCGAAAGTTTCGTGATGTTTCTGGCCGAGAAATGATGCTGCATTTTGATATGGGGTTTCTGGGCTCTGTCGTCGAGACTTTAGCACATGCAATCACTCTCATATCGTCTGTTGCAACAATTGGTTTTGGTGTGCACTTGATTTGGGAAGGGCAAATTAGCCCTGGTGCTTTGGTGGCGTCTATGGTCCTGACTTGGCGTGCACTCGTACCTTTCTATTCTCTGTGTTCCATGGTCCCAAGACTTGAACAAATTAGGAATAGTATTCTTCAGATCAACGATTTGATGGAAGTGCGTAGTGAAATTGAGGAAAACCCAAGCGCCGCCAAACTTCCGCGCGTTAGAGGTAGGATCACTTTTGACAATGTCTCTTTCAAATATGGAGAGGCTGGAGATTACGTCTTTAAAGATCTGTCGTTTCGTGTCGCTGCGGGAGATTTTGTCGCGCTCACTGGAACGACGGGAGGCGGTAAAGCCAGTATTTTGAAGCTATTGCAAAAGCTTTATCAGGCGGAAAGTGGTGCTGTCAGAATAGATGGATTTGATATTCGTCAATTGGAAGCAAATAGCCTTAGAAGACAGATCGCTTATGTTCCGAAAACACCCACTTTATACAGCGGAAGTATTTTGGAAAATCTTAAATTGGTGCGTCCAGACGCTACAGATGAGCAGATACAACGTGTACTTGCGCTATCTGACGCGCAAGACACAATCAATCGACTACCTAAAGGATTAGAAACTCAAATAGGCACGAAAGGCCAAGTGGAGGTGAATTCCTCATTGGCTTTCAAAATTTCACTTGCGCGAGGTTATTTGCAAGAGGCTTCTATTCTGTTGATAGATGAGGTGCCAAATTCGCTTCTGTCAGACCGTTTAGGTATGAATTTGAAGAAATACCTGTCGGACGTCCGCGGGCAGCAAACAGTATTCTTAAGCACTTATCGTACTGATTTCATTAATATGGCGACTACGGTCATTAATCTCAAGGGGCGCGAAAAGCCGTTTGTGCAATCTAGTGACACAACTCAATCCACCAATATTCAAAAGCCTGCTGGGGAGGCCGCATAATGTTTAATCTTATTTCTCGTTTGAAACGTGATCGGCGTGACCGTCAAATGCGTTTCCTTTCGCAAGCAGTCCAATTGGAGGAAACAGTTAATCCTTACATTGTGCGTACAACCTTAGCTTTGGTGTCCTCGCTTATACTCGCATTCTTGGTGTGGTCGTCATTCACTAACATTAATGAGGTCGCACGGACGTCAGGTGAGGTTATACCGCAAGGTAAAAAGCAGCTTGTTCAACATTTAGAAGGCGGGATTATTGACAAAATACACGTTGAAGAAGGTGATTTGGTTGAAGCGGGGCAATTGCTCGTATCTATCAGCGCTAAAGCGATAAATGAAGATCATAGAATTCTTGTTGCTAAGCAAGTTTTTCTACAACTACAGGCGGAGCG
Organism: Hirschia sp.; assembly: GCF_058892565.1. NCBI lineage: Bacteria > Pseudomonadati > Pseudomonadota > Alphaproteobacteria > Hyphomonadales > Hyphomonadaceae > Hirschia > Hirschia sp. Next base: position 6,025 of record NZ_JBZXVU010000049.1, read on the forward strand.
CCTTAGGGCCTTCATTGAAAAGCGTGAACCAGATTTTTCTGGCTTCGATCTGAGCGCATTGAAATACTCTGATCAGCAAGCATCATTTGAATCAATGAAGGTGTCGCGTGAGCAAGAGCTTCAAATAGTTAGTCGTCAGCTTGAGCAGAAGCATGAGCTAGAGCGTGGACTCTTGTCTCAAAAAGCAAGCGAAACTGAAAAACTAAAAATATCTCAGCAGATCTATGACAATCGTAAATCGCTTGCTGAAAAGGGGCTATTTCCAGCAGTTCGACTTATGGAAGAAGAGTTGAAACTCACAAAATTAAAGGACTCTGTGGCTGCACTTAACAATAAATTACGGCTCGCACGTCAGGAAATGAATGAATATGAAAGTCGTATTGCTGGACTGAAAGCAACGCAATCTGATCAAGTGCTTGAGCGTTTGAATATTACCTTGTCGGAAATTTCTCAAAATGAAAATGCTGTCGACAAGCTCAATGAACGTATTCAGCGGTTGAATATAGTGGCTCCCGTTTCTGGGCGCGTGAAAGGAATGTCGGTAAACACTGTTGGTGAGGTCTTAACCGCCGGAGAAACAGTGATGGAAATTGTTCCTCAGGACCGGACGCTAGAAGTTCACGTCAAGATATCACCGAAAGATATTGGATATCTTCGTCGCGGGCAGCCTGTTCGGGTTAAGTTTAGCGCGTTCGATTTTTCTCGATTTGGTGCTGTGAATGGAAAGTTGGATTACATCTCAGCTGCCACCTTCACGGAGCCTAATGGCGGGCGTTTCTACAAAGGAACAATCCTTCTGGATAAGTCTTTTGTAGGATCAGATACGCGTAACCAGATTCTCCCTGGAATGACAGTTATGGCCGATGTCGTAACGGGTGAAAAGACTATCCTGCAATATCTACTAAAGCCAATCCATGTTTCCTTGAAAACAGCCTTTACAGAGAGATAATACCGATGACGCAGGTTCAAGAACAAAAACGTTCCGATATTCTGGCTTTGTCTCGTGAAACAAAGGTTATGATTGTTGAAGATAATCTGATTTCACGGACCTTCCTCGAAGCTCAGATTGTTCAAGAAGGGCATACGGTAGTTCATGCTGAACATGGTTTGGATGCGATAACCAAGCTTAAAGAAAATCCTGAAGGTGTGGATGTGATCTTAATGGATCGCGAAATGCCGGTAATGGATGGGTTGACTGCGGTTAAACGTATTAAATCCGAGCCAAAATTGCGGAATATGCCTGTGATAATGATCACGGGGACAGACTCCGATGATGCGATAGATGATGGGCTGAATGCAGGTGTTTTTTACTATCTGACGAAGCCAGTTAAAGAAGAAATGTTACGATCTGTTCTCTCAGCGGCAGTTCGGGAAGTGGAAAATCGAGAAAAAGTTCAAACAGAACTTTCAAAGCATCGAACTGGCTTTGATTTGATGACGTCATTCCGTTTCGAACTTAAAAACCTTGAGCATGTCAACAAATTGAGCGGGTTTATAGCGAGTTGTTTTCCCGACCCCTCGCGCGTGGTAGCGGGTGTTTCTGAGCTTCTCATCAACGCTGTGGAACATGGTAATCTTGAGATTGGCTATGAAAATAAATACACCTTGCTTCAAGCCAATAATTGGGAGGCTGAGGTCCAACGCAGATTGTTATTACCAAAATATGCTGATCGCGTTGTTGTCGCATCTGTTGTTAAAAAACAGGACGGTATTTATCTCGTAGTTGAAGATCAGGGCGAAGGTTTCGACTGGAAAAAATACGTTCGCGTTGATCCTTCTCGGGCTGGTGACAGTCATGGTCGAGGAATTGCTCTGGCTGCAATGAGCAGCTTTGATAAGCTTCAGTACAATGAAAAGGGCAATAAGGCCGTTGCCATCATCACTCAAGGTGAAAGTTTGGAGTGGTGATATGAGCGTAGATTTTTCAAAAACAAAGACTCTTATTTTTATTTTGGTTGCGGCCTTTATTATGTGGGGTGTGCGAGAATTTGCACGCGAAGAGCATATGAATAGTCTGGAGAGCCAATTTGACCAGATAACGAAACTCGAAATCTTGCTTAAAGACTCTCATACGCGTCGGCATGCTGAAATTGCTGAATATATTGGGAGATATATGACGTCGTCGGAATTTGTTTCTCAAGACGAATTCAAAGATTTTAACAGTGAGCTTGTAGAAACGAATACACAAACTCGCTCTTTGTCGTGGGTTTCGAAGGGCGAAGATGGAAGCTTCACTGTTGATAATGTTTACCCTCTAAAAAGGGGGCTCGATTATGGTCAGATAATTGACGTCGATGATTATTTATATCCGCTGGTTTTGACAGCCTTTAAGACGGGGCGTCTTCAGTTTGGTATAGATAAATTACAAAATATGGGCCTTGATCATTCCTTAGATTCAACGACAACGCGCAATGAATTAAATATGGCTTTCATCGTCCCTATGGCAATTGATAGTGCAGTTGAAGGCGTGTCTATTCACATCGTAAATCTTCCTGAGGGCGTTCGTGTTGCTCAAAAGGAAATAGGTGGAGATCATGCCGATTACATCGTTGTAACAGCTGACAATGTTCCAGCACCAAATATTTCTCCTCCTGGGATATTGGGTGCGTTGCTAGAGCGTCAATTAGAGCCAGTGATAACGCCAGTCTACAGTGGTGCTGAAGATTCAGAATACACATTCAATTTTCGTTTTTCTCCATCAGCGTATTTTTATGAAGCGCATCGTTCCGGCATAACGCGTCTTTTTATTGTGCTTGTTTTGGTGATTGGTGGAATGTTCATCTACCTGCTCAAAATGAGGCGTGTGCTACATGATCAGGTTAAAGCACGTAAATTGGCGTTATCATCTAATCAAATTAAGTCAGACTTTCTAGCCACTATGAGCCATGAAATTCGGACACCTATGAATGGCGTTCTGGGAATGGCTGAGCTTATTCTGAGTGCAAAACCGTCTAAGAAAATTGAATCTTATGCTGAGACAATTTTGTCATCTGGAAATTCGCTGCAACGTATCATCGATGATATTTTGGATTTCTCCAAAATTGAAGCAGGGCGAATGGAACTTGAGAGAGTTGATTGCAATGTTGTTGAATTAATTGATGAAACCGGCCAATTGTTCGCGATGCGAGCACAGGATAAAGGTGTAGAAATTTCGATTTTTTCGGATCCAGATATGCCTTCAAATGTTTTCTTGGATCCTGTTCGCTTTAGACAGGTGTTGGATAATTTTGTTAGCAATGCAATCAAATTTACAAACACCGGCTCAATCCAAGTCAAGGTGTTTGAAATCCCTGATGAAAGTCTTGATGAAGATGGTATTCGTTTTCGTGTCGAGGTTGTGGATACGGGGATTGGAATTTCAGAAGAAGCCCAAAGCCGAATATTTGAAAAATTCAGTCAAGCTGACACATCAACAACGCGTAAGTTTGGCGGAACAGGATTGGGCCTTTCCATTTGTCAAAGCATTATTGAACTTGCGAATGGCAAAATTGGTGTCGACAGCGTTGAAGGAGAGGGATCTACGTTCTGGTTTGAGGTTATAACTCAACGTTCGAAAATGAAGCCCTCTGCCGATTTAGATCTGAAACGATTGGGTCTTAAGCGTGTGTTGATCGTCGATGATAGTGATGTCTCTCTGGAAATTCTACGAGCCCAAATGGAAGCATCCGGCGTGAGTGTCGATTGCGTTTCAGTTGGTAGTGAGGCCATCCAAAGCGTGAAACTAGCTCGCGCTAATGGATCCGAATTTGATATGGTATTGATTGACTATGTTATGCCTTCAATGAATGGCGAAACTTTAGCGGTTCAACTCAGCCAGATTACTGATGCTTGTTTGATACTTGTGTCGGCAGCAGGGCGCAATGGTGTGGATGATAGTTTTGCTTGCGGGGTATTTAGTGCTGCGATTGAAAAACCCATTCGTATGAGCTCCTTTCGGCAAAACGTCGCGGAAATTTGGTCAAAATTTAAATTTGGAGATGTCATCCCTCCTGAGTTAGCCGAATATCAAAATGAAACTGTGAAACCAGATGATATAGATATTGCTGGTATGCGTGTGCTCATCGCGGAAGACAACTTCATCAATCAGATCTTTATTCAAGAAATAATGAACGAGTTCGAGTGTGATTTTGTTTTGACATCTAATGGGCAGGAAGCCGTTGATATGGCGCTAAAGAAGCCATTCGATATTGTTTTGATGGATTGTTTAATGCCAGTCATGGATGGATTTGAAGCATCACGCAAGATTGTCGATTATCAGCTTTCTGGTGAAATTTCAAAGGATTTGCCCATCGTGGCTCTTACGGCTAATGCCCTGAAGGGAGATCGAGAAAGATGCCTAGATGCCGGAATGGCAGATTACATGACGAAACCAGTGCGAAAAGAGGAGTTGAAGCAGAAAATGTTTAATTTGTTTAAGAAGTCCAAATCAGATGAGAGTTCAGAAACACAAGAAACGACTCCACAGGAACATGCGCCTGTCCATACGCTCCAGACGGTGGAAAAACTAGTTCCAATCATGCCTGCTGGCATGTCGAGGTCTGATTTTATTGATGAAGTAGCCGTGGAAGAAGCAAGATCACTATTGAAAGACAAGTTCGATACAATGGTGCCGCTTTTCATTCAGAATTCAAAAGAAATGCTAGAGCAGATCAGGTTAGCATTAAAAAACAATCGAATTGAAGAAATCGTAAGACCTTCCCACTCTCTAAAATCCAGTGCAAAGCAAATGGGGGCGACAGCGCTATCGTCCATAGCTAAAAAATTGGAAGCACAAGCTAAAGAAGTTTCTGATCAAGATTCGCAGATTGGTTATAGTAATCAAGAATTCACAAAAATGCTGACTGAATTAGAGAGCTTCTTGGATGTCAGTGGTATGTTATTGCTTGATGGAAAAGCGGAAATATCTGGAAATAGTGTTCAAAAACAAGCTATTTAAAGGAAAACAATAGCATAGATTTGATGACGCTATGTAGGTCTGAAACTAGCATAGCGTTATCAAATTCTATTGTATTGGAGTATTTTAGCTTAGTCAGAAGCTGTCTTTTCGTTGATTAGCGGCATCAGGCACCCAAGCACATGATATAATGTACTGGCTGGTGAATTACTGGAAATAACCTTTCCTGCACCGTCTACTTCATCATGCCAATATCCCATGTTTTCGCCACTCACATTGAGGTAATGCTTTTTCAAACGCTCCAGCATTTCCAAACCTTTACGCTGTTCTGGGATAGAGTCATTGGAGAGCTTTAGTCGGATATATTCTGTTTGCGGCCATAAACGAGAATTTACATTCTCTGGGTGCGTTCCATCTGGATAGCAGTAATTCATGACAAGTCCGGTTTCGGGTGCAATCCCATAAGTGTCGCTAAATGCTTCTAAAACAGCGGTGGTGTTTGTCTTGCGTCCCGTCATTTTTGCATATTTACGCAATAGGAAGACCCATTCGAGTAAATGTCCGGGTTCAATAAGGCGGTATCGCTCATTTGCGCGTTCAGGCAATGGTGTCAGGTCTTCGTGAAAATATTCACGCAATAATCCATCAACACAGAAGCGTTGTGTGTATAGCTCGAAAATTTCTTCAGCTAAATCAGCCATTTGTTCATCACCAAACAATTCCATCCAGTGAATTGCAGCTTCAAACAAATGCATATGCGGATTGGCTCTTCTGGGTGTAGTCGCAGGTATACCTTCCACGAACCCGATTATTGGGTGACGGAGCCGATTAAACAGGAGTTCCTTTGTTTTTGTCGCTGCTTCTAGAACGCGTTTTTCGCCTGTGACTTTATATGCCCAAGCAAGTCCAAGAAGCGCAAAAGCTTGATCATAAGTATCTATGCGCCCGTCTAGCAGAGAACCATCGCGATTATATATATGCCCCCAACCGCCGGTTTCTAACCAACAATGCTTGAGCATATAATTGAGTGGAGATTCAAGGGCGTGGGCACCTTCCTTCCATCCCATTTCATGAGCATGAGCAAATGCATAAACTTGACGCGCTTGGACACGGAAACGGCGCCCCATGTCGTGGAGGGGCTTGCCTTCCATATTAAGCGCTTCATAAACACCGCCAAATTCACGGTCTAGGCCGATATCAGCCCAAAGAGGTAGGGCTTGGTTAAATAACCAGTTGCGCGCCCAGCCACGTTGGCGAGAGGCAAAAGATTTGGACCTTGCACCATGTCCAAGTGCGGTCGAGTGACCATCTTTTTCGAGTGCTTGGTGCACTTTCTTCACACTTTGTGCGTGCTCAGTGTGGCAAACCAGTAAAGCGTCTGGTGTGTCAATGACGGCTACATCTTGCATTCCGATGAGTGCCACGACGCGGCCGCTAGCTTGCACGAGACAATTGCTAGAATCTACAATGCGGACATCACCTGTTAAGTTGTTGCCATTCTTATCCATGTTGCCGAGTTCGCGTACACTGGCCCAACTCCCTACATCTGACCAACCAAATTTAGCAGGAACAACAGCGGCATTTTCTGTGCGTTCCATGATGGCATAGTCGATAGACTTTTTTTCTATCGCACTAAATAAGAGCGGGTCATATTGAAGATGTTTATAGCCGTTAGGTGATGTCTCTGTGCGTGCGCAATTACATGCTGCTAGAACTTTAGCATAGATGTCTGGTTCAAATTTGGATAATTCGCTGAGATAGGTTGAGCCGCGTACGGCGAAGATACCGGCATTCCAGACATAATCTCCGCTATCAATATACATTTGCGCGGTTTCAGCGTCAGGTTTTTCAACGAATTTTTCTACGGGATAGCCTGGCGCTTCTTTAAGCTTTTCTGAAGCACGTTTTATATATCCAAAGCCGGTTTCAGGGCGGTCAGGGGTGACGCCTATTGTGCATATATTACCTTGTTGAGCAGTTTGGGCCGCTTCAATAATCGCTGTATGGAAATGCTCCATATCCTCAATATAGTGATCGGCTGGAACTAGAACGAGGATTGCATCTTCACCAAGGTTTTCATTGACCCAGTGAGCTGCAATACCAGCCGCAGCGGCAGTATCGCGTCCCATGGGTTCTTCAAGGATAGCGCTTGAAGGAATACCATTTTCAAATAGTTGATTTTCAACCTCGGCTGCATATGCCTGAGAACAGATAATCAACGGTGCTTCGCTATTTGGGGTTGCGTTCATCCGCAGAGCGGTATGGGTTAGCAGAGAATGCTCTCCAAACAGAGTTTGAAGTTGTTTAGGTTCATGCGAGCGTGATAATGGCCAAAGCCGCGTTCCGCTACCACCACATAAAATAGCCGGTACTATCTTTAGTGTCATTTCTGATCCCACCCATGTTTGAACATGACCCTCTTGGTGCAAATAGGCACAAATTTCAACAGGTTTCTACAAAATGAAGAGTCCTGTTCGCGCTAAAAGATAAAACATCAAGGCAAAACGTATTTGCCAAATTGTTAAAATGCATATCCCTAAACTTGGATAAGCTAATTTTTTTGAAATGATTTTAACCTTGTATCTTGACGGTTTTTAGTAAATTAGAGTGAGCATTAGCGACTTTGCTCATTTGCAATTTGGTCCGCATAGGTGCCAAAATTCAATGATTAATAAATCATTACTTGGTTTGGCGAGGTTCTTGCTGTATTCTAATTCAACGGTACATAGAATTTTGGGTTAAATTCTTATATTTTAATATTTTGAGATAATTATGTTGGGGGAAGATAAAGCAGATTATTGCTTGTCTTTTTAGATGATGAACGAGATTGTTTCTGCAGAATTAGCTAATTATGGATTTTCCACAAAAGGCAAGGGGAGTATATGGAAGCGCGTTGTTCGTTACATAACCCGCTTACATTTTCAACTCATTTCAGGTCTTTTCCTCGCCGTTGTAGCTCCCGCTCTCATGAGGGGGCGTTGGGAGCAGTTTGCGGATCAGGTCGCGAGCTATGATAATTCTCTTCTTGGAACCACTCTGGCATTTTTGTTAGGTTTTTTGTTCTTTTATAAGATCACGTCTTTTCCAGGTATCCGTAAAGTTCAATATGTTCTCCCAAGCTTTGTTGCTGGGTATGTTCTAATTGTTGTGATGTTTTTTCTCTTAAGGCTGGATTACAGTCGCTATCAGTTTGTCATTAGTTTCGGCATGACAACGTCATGGTTTATGGTTTTGTTTCTGTTGAGAAAACGTGTCACGCGATTGCGTTTAGCTTATATAGATGGCGGTCGTACACACTTGCTCAAACAATTGAGTTGGGTTGATTTAGTTCAAGTTAAATCCCTAGAAGAGCGTGGAAATTTGCCTCTGGTTGTCGATTTGAATGAAAGTTTGGATGAGGATTGGGAACGCTATATCGCAGATAGTGCATTGCGTGGGCGACCCATATTTCATGTCAAACAGGTAATTGAATCGCTGACTGGCCGTATGCCTGTTGATCATTTAGCGGAGAACAAATTTGGCTCCCTAGCGCCAACGACGCTTTATGCACCAGCAAAACTTTATGTTGATTGGTTTTTGGCTTTATCGGCTTTGATATTATTATCGCCTCTCTTGCTTGCCGTTGCGATTGCTATTCGTCTGGAATCCCCTGGGCCTGCAATATTTAAACAAACACGCATGGGGTTTGGTGGTAAGCCTTTTACGATTTATAAATTCCGGTCTATGCGTCAGCAAGACTCCACTAAGGTCAATCGCAATAGTGAGATGACTAAGAGCGATGATGACCGGATTACGAAAATTGGTCGTAAAATCCGTGGAAATCGGATTGATGAACTACCCCAGATTTTGAATATTCTTAAAGGCGAAATGAGTTGGATAGGACCGCGTCCTGAAGCCATGCGCTTGTCCAGTTGGTATGAAGAGAAGATCCCTTTCTACCGTTATCGTCATTTGGTGCGCCCGGGTATCACTGGATGGGCGCAAGTTCATCAAGGCCACGTCACAAGTGTTGAAGATGCAGATGTGAAACTGCAATATGATTTCTTTTACGTGCGCAACTTATCCATTTGGCTTGATGTGCTCGTAATTTTTAAAACATTCCAAGTCGTTTTGACTGGAAATGGTGCAAAGTAATACACTTCATTCGTCTATTGGCATTAGGCAAGGCGCATAAGGTTTGTCTAATAGTTGTTTATACTAAGATTTTATAGTTAAAATTACTCTTCAATGTTGAGGAAATCAGATATATTACCATTGAAATGGTATGTATTGGATGGATGAGACGTTGAAAACTGTAATAAAGCTTGTGATATTTTTGCTGTTGCTAGACGTTATCGGAGTCGCAGTTTTTTACGTCTCTGCGCAATCTGTAGATGATAGTTTTCAGGGCTCTACAGATGTCGGAATTGTTTTTCATACCGAAAACAAGTCTTTGCTAAATAGGCGGATGGCAAAGTCCGTTGGCATGGTCTTGTCTGGCGATATAAATCACTTGAAAACAGTTGGAGGTATGCGTCCTTTGCAGGGCAGAATTGGGGCGGTGGATATGGCAATAAAAGCAACAATGCTGGGTGTGCCAAACTCGCTAGTTTCGGCAGACAGAACCTCCAATGACACGGTAACTAGTCTTAAAGGTGCTGCGAGTTCTATTGAGGACATGAAGGCGCAATCTGTCACCTATATTAGCGAATGCATGCATTTGGTTCGTGTGAAATCATTAAAAAACAGAGTGGATTGGAAAGGCATAGAGCATAGCTATTCATGCGTTGAAACGGGTGGGTATCACGCGATATGGCTACAAGCCCATTATGAAGCGATTGCTTGGATAGTTTCATTTTTACCTGAAACGTTGCATCGCCGTGTTGTTGCAAAGGTTCGACCATAGTCTGCTCTGGCAGGTTAGCTTCATTCAATCGGTAATTGGACGAGCATACCTTTAAATGATCTAGAAATATAATGTGCAGAATTTAAAAGCTGTGAGTGTATTTTTTAGTGAGCTTTCTTCGTACGCGGCTGTCATGACTATAAGCTAGATATAAAGAGCTTTTGTCTTGCAGCAGCTCGTGCTCCTAAATCTTGTCTTTATTCTAAATTGATTATAGCGATATATCCATATATGACATTAATTCCCCATTGTGAAATAAATGGGTTGAATTGATAGCATAGCCGAAGCTGTGCATGATGACATATAATAGGAGAGATGCAGCGATGACAAAACCATTTGATCAGGCCGTAGACGAAGTCAAGCGGGGAGCATCGCTATCTGAGCAAGCTAAATTTTTGTATGATTTGCTCACCGAAGAAGAGCGACTTTGGGTTTTGGACGGTGATTTGCCTTTTCATGATGGCATTATGCAAATGATGACCACCCGCTATAATCTTCGTCCTTATATTATGGGCCAGATTGATAGAATTGGTATTCCGGGAATTCACTTTGTCGATGGTCCGCGTGGTTGTGTGTCTGGTGAAGGCACGGCTTTTCCTGTGGCTATGGCGAGAGGGGCCACATGGGATGTCCAGCTTGAAGAACAAATTGGTGATGTTATCGGTCAGGAAGTTCGGGCGCGCGGCGGAAATTTCTTTGGTGGAATCTGTATAAACCTTGCGCGCCATCCGGCGTGGGGACGTGTTCAAGAAACCTATGGGGATGAACCTTATCAATTAGGAAGTTTTGGCGCAGCCCTTTGTCGGGGCGTGAAAAAGCACACCATGACATGTGTGAAACACTATGCACTCAACAGCATGGAAAATAAACGTTTTGAAGTTGATGTTTCCGTCAGCCAAGAAGACTTGCACGACGTGTATCTACCTCATTTTAAACAAGTAATTGACGAAGGCGTGGATAGTGTCATGAGCGCCTATAACGCCATAAATGGTGAGTGGGCAGGTCATCATAATTACCTTCTGACAGATGTTTTAAGGGGGCTTTGGAAGTTTGACGGCTTTGTCATCAGTGATTTTGTCATGGGGTTGCGTGATAGCGCGGCGTCACTGAATGCTGGTTTAGACCTTGAGGCACCTTATATCCAACAAAGAGCACAATATCTGGCTACGCAAATTGAAAGCGGTGAGACAGATTGGTCAACAGTAGAGCAATCCTGTCTGCGCATTTTAAAAATACAGTTGAAGCATTATGCAGCACGATTGGAAGATGGGTATCCAGAAGCTTTAATCGCCAATAAGGCAGCCGCACAATTGGCCCGAGAAGTTGCCAGTCGATCTATGGTCCTGCTTAAAAATGAGGATAAAGAAGGGCGAGCAGTTCTTCCAATTGAACCATCTAAAGTGAAGCGCATAGCTTTGATTGGGCGTTTGGCGAATGCTCCGAATATGGGAGATCACGGATCATCGCGGGTCGTACCACCTTATTATGTGACACCTGAAGCGGGAATACGTGCTCGGTATCCAGATGCGCAGATAGAATTGGTCTCAGAAGATAATCCAGATGCGGCTGAACTCGCTGCTAAAAATGCGGATGTGGCCATCGTTGTGGCTGGATATGATTATAGAGATGAGGGGGAGTTTTTTGGTGGCAATCAAATGCGCTCAAACCCTGAATTTAAAAAGAATTTTCCGCCACCACCAGAAGGTTTTGAGGAAAAAATGGCTGAGTTGGCGGCAAGTAAGCAGTCGGATGATGCAGCTATGAAAATTGTTGGTGGTGATCGCTCCTCGCTTGAATTGCGGGAAGTTGATCGGGAAATCATTAAAAAAGTAAGCGCGGCAAACCCTAAAACAATTGTGGCCATCATTGCTGCTGGTGCTGTGCTCATGGATGAGTGGCGAGATGATGTCCCGGCTCTGATGATGATGTGGTATGCCGGTATGGAAGGAGGTCATGCACTGGCTGATATTATTTCCGGTGATGTGAATCCAGCTGGTCGTTTGCCATATGCTATTGCCCAAAATGCTAAAGATCTGCCATTTTTCGACAAAGACGCCACAGCAATTGAATATGGTCGTTTATATGGTCAGCGCCTGATTGATGCAAACAATCACGAGCCTGCTTATGCGCATGGATTTGGGTTATCCTACACTGAGTTTGTCATTTCAAATGCAACAATCAAAGAATTGGACGCAGAAAAAGCGGCCCTTCAAATTGCAGTTGAAAATACCGGTTCGCGAGATGGTATTCATATCGTTCAAGTGTATGGAAAACGTTTAACGGGACAGCATGCAAATGAGTCGATGTTAGTGGGGTTTGCGCCTGTGAAAGTGAATGCAGGTACTTCTCAATCTGTAGACGTGACATGTTCTTTTGAAGCTTTGGCGCTTTGGAATGAAAGTGTGAAAAAGCGAGAATTACCAGCGCTTGAGAATGTGGAATTAAGGGTATCATCTTACGCAGGTGACCCTGATGCGCTCACTTTAGTAATGGGCGGATGAAGGCATGAAGAAATTGAACACGAAACCCACACTAAACCCACTGAGTCTCGATACTCAAGCCACAAAATGGGTAGACAAAACCCTCACGAGTTTGAGTGTGGAAGAACGCATAGCGCAATTATTTGTGCTATCAAGTCGATACGATACAGATGCTGAATGTGATGATTTACTCGCCATTGCGCCAGGTGGTATTCACCGTTTTCCTAGTCATAATCTTGAGCAGCATTTGCGTGCAACAAGGCGGTTATTAGATGAAAGCGAAGGTGTTCCTCCTATCATTACTGGTGACATTGAGGGCGGTTCGATTAGCTATCCATTCGCAACGCATATTCCCAACCAATTAGGGGTAGCTGCGTGCGATGACCTTGAATTAACAGAAGAATTAGCAAAGTTAGTTGCTCTTGAAAGTCGTGCATTGGGGTATGATTGGACGTTTACGCCGGTAGTTGATCTCAATGTTGCGTTTCGCAATGCAGTGGTAGGGACGCGCTCCTATGGGAGTGATGTTGAAAAAGTGCGAGCGCAGGCGCGTGTTTATGTACGTGTCCTACAGGAGCACGGCATGGCTGCCACCGCTAAACATTGGCCTGGTGAAGGCTATGATGAGCGTGACCAACACCTTGTAACGACAGCAAATCCTCAAAATTTTGACGATTGGATGGATACATTTGGGAGTATATATTCATCGCTGATCAATGATGGTGTCATGACCATTATGTCCGCGCATATTGCGCTCCCATCTTTTATTCGATCTCTGATTCCAGACGCAGGACGAAGTGCATTTCAGCCGGCATCTGTGTCTGATCTGTTAAATCGTGTCCTGCTACGTGAAAGGCTGGGTTTTCAAGGGCTTATCGTATCTGACGCCACTGTGATGGGCGGTGTGACAAGTTGGTTGGGCCGACAAGAAGCAGTACCAGCTTTTATTGAAAATGGATGTGACGCCTTTTTGTTCAGCAGAGATCCCGCTGGAGATATGAAACTTATGCTTGATGGCGTTCGCACAGGAAAGCTATCAGAAGAGCGGTTGGAAGAGGCTGTTCGGCGAATGCTGACGCTGAAAGCCAAATTGCAGCTTCACACCAAAACGAGTCTAGAAAGACTTCCAGTGCTTGAAGAAACCAAGGGGATGTTGCGATCTGATCAGCACATGAAAATTGCGCAGAAGGCGTGTGGAAAAGGGATTACCCTTGTCAAAGACACAGCGAAATTATTGCCTTTAAAATCAATCAAGCAAAAAAGAGTTGTGGTTGTAGAAGACGAAGGTTGGAGTTTTTTTTCGGGAGCGCCAGAGAGAAATTACGATCCATTTAAAGCGGAATTAACTGCAAGAGGGTGTGAAGTAAGAGGATTTGATAAAGACAATTTCCCCACGGCTGAAGATGCGGATCTTTTAGTGTATTTGATCGGTCAGGAAGCCACGCCAAGTGTATCCAATATTCATTTGGATTTTGCAAAATTGCACGGTAGTCCACGTAATGGGATGGCGCAATTCAATCAGGAAATTCCTACAATAATTGTTTCTTTTGGGCAGCCATATTATTTGTTTGATGCGCCAAATTATCAAACTTACATAAATGCTTATTGTTCCATAGCAGAGGTGCAACGCCAGTTGGTGCCGCGTTTGTTTGGAGAAGTCGCATTTGAGGGTGTTTCGCCTGTAGACGCCTTTTGTGGTCTAGAGCATTTAAAATATTGATATTATTGTTGGTTAGTCAATTCTCTGAGGCGTAAATGATCATTAGATAATTCTTGATAGACGTTTGCAAAACAAAAGAATATGTTTCTACGAATGTCAAAAGAATCAAATAATAATCAAGATAAACGGCGTGGTATTCAATCCGTTGAAACCGGTGTCAGAGTCCTTGAAGCTTTAGCTAGCATAGGCGAGCCAGCAACGCTTAAGCGCGTTGCTGAACAATGCGGAATGGCACCCTCTCAGACCCATCGCTATCTCGTCAGTCTGATTGAGTCAGGAATGGCACATCAGAATGAAGCGACTGGCCGATATGATCTGGGGGCAGGTGCCATTAAAATCGGTTTGGCGGCTTTAGGGCAGGCCGACCCAATTCGTGAGGCAGACTCAGAAATAAGCCAATTTGTCGCTCGAACAGGTAGAACAGTTCAAATAGCAGCTCTTGGTCCACAAGGACCAACTGTTATTCGCTGGCATATGGGTCGGCCGGCTGTAATGACATCTTTTTCTGTCGGCAGTGTTTTGCCTTTGCTGTATTCGGCAACTGGGCATGTGTTTTTGACATTTGCGCCGGAGCAAGAGTTGATTGGTGTTTTATATCATGAATTGGCAGATGCTCAGATGGATCATTCCCAAGTTGAAGCAATACGTGAACGTGTTCGTAAAGATGGGTGCTCTTTAGTGCATGGAACAATGATACCGGGCTTAAGGGCGACGGCATTTCCAATATTTGACCTTCAAGGTCGCGCTGTTTTGACTGCAACGTCCCTCCAGCCAGATTCGTCTGTCTATAAGAAGGATGAAGAAGGCGAAGAATTGCGCGCAGCATGTAAAAGAGTAAGTGAGAGATTGGGATGGGTGAATTGATTTAGAGTTTGACATTGGGGAATTCATACCGCAATAGTGAATTTGAAGAGCTGATCATAATGATGGCTTCAAAGACTTATGTGTGGAATGTAAATGTCTCTTTCCAAACTGACGGCAGAAAATCAGTCCCGCATGCAGCAATTGTATCAAAGGATGGGACAAGAACATCTTTTGCCTTTATGGGAGCTGCTCGCAGGCCTCGTTACTCCTGAACCACAATCGCCTGCACGCGTGTATAAATGGTCCTTTGATTCAATGCGGCATTATCTGCTTGAAGCTGGGGGGCTCATAACGGCTGAGCAAGCAGAGCGGCGCGTCCTCATTCTTGAAAACCCAGATATGCCTGGAAGTTCTGCGATAGTGCCGAGCCTTTATGCTGGTTTGCAGCTTGTGCTTCCGGGGGAAATTGCACCTAGTCACCGGCATTCACAAAGTGCATTGCGATTTGTGCTTGAAGGTGAGGGCGCATTTACTGCTTTAAACGGTGAAAAAGCAGTGATGAGTCAGTTTGATTTGGTGTTGACGCCTTCTTGGCAATGGCATGACCACGGAAATGAAACTGAACAACATATGATCTGGCTGGATGGCTTAGATATTCCCGCTGTTCGATCATTTGATGCCGCATTTGCTGAGCGGTTGGATGAAAAAGCACACAAGGAAACGCAACCTCCTGGAGATACGCTAAAACGTTACGGGAAAAATATGCGTCCATTCAGTGGAAGTGCCGCAGATACAAGGCCGGTACATCAACCTCTTTTCCATTATCCGTATCAAGACTGGATGCAATCCCTACGTGGTGTTGCTGAAGGAAGTGAGATTGATCCACATCTCGGGCATGCTCTGGAGTTCATAAATCCAGCAACCGGTGGATCTGTTATGCCGATTATATCTGCGCACGTACGGTTGTTGCCGGCTGGTTTTGAAACCAAAACTCGTCAATCTTCTGATGGTAGTGTCGCGACAGTTGTTAGTGGGCATGGTGAAGCTCGAATTGGCGATAAAATCCTCAAGATCGGGCCAAGAGATATTTTTACAATTCCGTCGTGGAAAGAGCTGCAGCTACGCGCTGATTCAGAGCTCGTCCTATTTATTTATTCTGACAAAGGGGCTCAAGAGAAGTTGGGCCTGTATAGGGAGAAGTGTTCATGAGCAATGTGTTTGAACCTAAAAAAACAACTCTAACGGAAACGACTAGTGGAGAAACCTATCCGGTAAGTCGTATTTTCTGTATTGGTAGAAATTATGCTGCTCATGCGCGGGAAATGGGCCGTGACCCAGACCGTGAACTTCCATTTTTCTTTACTAAATGGGCAGAAACAATTGTGCCATCTGGTGCAACAATTATGTACCCGCCTTGCACTGAAAATTTTCACTATGAAGCAGAACTAGTTATAGCTGTTGGAAAAGCGGGACGTAACATTCCTGTCGAATCTGCGCGTGATTATATTTATGGTTATGCGACAGGTTTGGATATGACGCGTCGTGATCTGCAATTAGAAGCCAGAGAAAAAGGTCGTCCTTGGGATACTGGTAAAAATGTAGAAGAGTCTTCTCCAATTGGTCTATTACACAAAGCTTCAGATGTGCACGACATGAGCAAAGGCTCAATCAAGTTGACTGTAAATGGTGAAGTGAAGCAAGATGGTGATTTGGCCGAGTTGATTTGGGATGTAGAAGAGGTCGTAGCCTACATTTCTAAATTCTACCGTCTTGAGCCAGGTGATTTGATCTATACGGGAACGCCTGCAGGTGTCGGACCGGTTGTTACTGGTGATGAAATCTCGGTGACAATTGACGGACTTACAGCCTGTACTGTCAAAGTTGGAGAAACTCCCGTTGACTAGTCAGTATACTCTTCACGGTTTTTTTCGTTCTGGAGCATCCTATCGGGTTCGTATTGCATTGAATCTGAAGGGTGTTTCCTATGAGCAATTCGGATATAAGCTCCGTAAAAATGAACAAAATAGTGAGGCTTTTCTGAAGCTAAACCCACAAGGTTTTGTTCCGGCATTAGAGGGTAATGATACGGTTTTGACGCAAAGTCTCGCAATCTGCGAATATTTGGATGAGATTATTCCAACGCCCAAGCTTTTGCCTGATAATGCAATTGAGCGCGCGAGAGTTCGGGCGTTTTCGCAGGTTATTGCATGCGATATACATCCTATTCAAAATCTGAAAATTCTTCAAAGATTGTCAGCTCTTGGGCTGGATGAAGATCAAGTCAATGCCTGGGCTGCGACGACGATAAATGAGGGATTAGATGCGTGTGAAGCCTTAATCAAAAGGCAATCAGGACCATTTTGTTTTGGTGAGGATGTGACTTTGGCGGATGTTTGCCTTATTCCTCAGCTTGTAAATGCCCGTCGTTTCGGTGCCTCTATGAAGTGGGAGCGTCTTATGGAAATCGAAGCGAAATGTCTCACTTTGGATGCGTTTAAGAGGGCGATGCCAGAAAACCAGCCAGATGCTGTTTAGCGCGTGTTGGGTTTAATATCAGCAAAACACTCTAGGGTTGCAACTAAACTTTTTCTGGTGATTAGCGTTATGAGAAAAGATGTAGCAGATAATGTTTGACCGGGTGACCCTTGTATTCCCATAGACTTGAGATCAGTAGGGGCTCCTTTGCGTGATAAGTCATCAAAAGAGTTTTGAAATTTTTGATGGTCTAAATTTGTTTCACTATGATGAAATAAATTCTTTAATGGTAAATTTTTTGTATGCAATATCTTAGCTGTGCTGACATAAGAATAATAACTGGGTTGGTTAGCAATTTACCCAGAAGGAGGAGACCAAAATGAGCCAGGTGTCTGAAAAGACTGGTGACGAAGTAAAGAGCCATGACTCAGATTGGCCAAAGCCAGCCGTGGCATGGACTGTTGCAATTCTATTAACGTTTGCTAACTCTCTGGCATTCGTTGATCGCCAAATATTAGCTATGCTTGTTGAGCCGATTAAAGAGGCTTTTCAGGTAAGTGATACTTTGATTAGCATCCTATACGGCCTAACGTTTTCTCTTTTTTATGTTGCTGTTGGTATTCCAATAGCGCGATTGGCAGATTCAACGAACCGTCGGAATATCGTTGTTGCAGCGATATCTCTATGGAGTGTTATGACTTGTTTTTGTGGGTTGGCACAAAATTATATCATGCTGCTTTTAGCGCGTATTGGTGTGGGGGCAGGTGAAGGTGGATTTACTCCGGCAGCTCAGTCTTTATTGGCAGACATGTTTCCAAAAGATCGGTTGCCGACTGCTTTAGGTTTGTTTTCAACTGGAATTTATCTAGGTGGTGGAGCTGCTTTGATTATTGGTGGGTCAATCATCACGCACCTAAATGAAGTTGGGCCTATTACTGTTCCGATTTTGGGAACGTTAGATCCGTGGCAGGTGCCCTTCCTTATTGTGGGAGCACCGGGAATGTTGCTAGCTGCGATTTTTATGTTTGTTAAAGAACCTAAGCGGCGTGGTTTAACGAAAAAAGCAGAAACTTCCATGAGTTTTCAAGAGATGAAAGCTTATGCTGGTCTTAATTGGAAGAGTTATGCTGGTATTATTCTGGGCTTGGCATTTCTTATACTTGTTGGTCAGTCTGGGTCTGCTTGGATACCGGCTTTCTTTCAACGTAAATTCGATTGGGATGCGGGACAGATAGGTGCAGCTTATGGCCCAGTTGTGGTTTTCTGTGGTGCGAGTGGTGCTTTACTGGGTGGTTTCGTTGCAAGTTATCTAAAGAAAATGGGTCATGTCCGTGCAAACCTTATCGCCCCTCTGTTTGCTTTTGGTGCATTGATTCCGGTAACGATACTTTACCCACTTATGAGCACGCCGACCTTAGCGCTTATCCTAATTGGAGTGATGAACTTCTGTGCTGGGTTTCCATTTGGCGGTTGTTTCGCCGCGCTTCAAGAAATTACACCCAATCGCATGAGGGCCCAAGTGGTGGCAATCTTCATGCTGGGAGTAAACTTACTTGGAGCAGGGCTTGGGCCAACAATTGTGGCTCTGATAACTGATATTGGTTTTGGTGATTCAACTGCGCTGCCATACTCATTGGCGATTACAAATTTGGTGTTTTCACCCTTAGCTTTTATTTTGCTTATCCTTGGATTTCAAAATCATGTGAAAGCTATCGAAACGGTTAAACAACACACTAGCTCTTGAGCTTAAATTTAGATTTAAGAGCACCTCCCAGAAGCGCCCCTGCTAATTAGCGGGGGCGTTTTGTTGTTTTTTAAAGCGTGTTGGTTTTCAAAACCGTGGCAAATACTCCACACTACCCTTTCATTTTATATACCGCATTGGAAAATTGGTTGCACAATGAGGAATATTCAGATATTCAAATCATCGAGTTGCGTAGGAATGCGTTGGGTTAATCAAGATGGATGGTCAAGCTTCGCATTTAAGCTCAAAAAGACGCGTTACATTTAATCTCCTGCTTGAGGGATTGTCCTGAAAAAGAGTTACGCAAATTCAAATAATAGGTCCAAAGGGAGGATAGAATGAAACATTTGAGATCAATTCTGATGACGTCCACGATTGTGTTGGGTGTCAGTTATGCATTGCCTGCTGCGGCACAAGAGGCTGCTGCTACGCAAGAGACAGAAACTAAAACGCGAAACTTGGACACAATTATTGTGACTGCCACTCGCCGTGAAGAGACTCTTCAGCAAGTACCTGTGGCTGTAAATGTTGTTACTGGAGATGATCTAGAAAACAACATGATTGGAGCTGTGGACTCTATCGTAGAAGTTTCTCCCAGTTTGACATTTACAAAGGGAAGCAACGACCTAAGTAGCTCGTTGAATATTCGCGGTATGGGAACTTCTGTATTCTCATCTGCTGTGGAACCGTCAGTATCTGTTGTTGTTGATGACGTGGTGATGGCGCGCTCTGGTCAGGCTTTTCAAGACCTAATTGATATTGAGCGCGTTGAGGTTCTGCGTGGGCCGCAGAGTACATTATTTGGTAAAAACGCGTCCGCGGGTGTTGTCTCTGTGACGACAAAAGCACCTTCTGATGTTTTTTCTGGCGATTTTGATGCGCTCGTCGCAGAAGACGGTCAATTGGAGGCTCGTGGAAGTTTATCTGGGCCAATTGGTGATACTGCTGGATGGAGACTTTCTGCATATAGCAAGCAGCTCGATGGTGTCACTGAAAACGTATACAATGGCGAAAAACTAAACGGATATGACGTTTGGGGTGCACGTGGTAAACTTGAGTTTAATCCAACGAATGCCTTGAAAGTGACTTTTATCGGTGATCACCGTAATAGTGAAGCGACACCGACATACACAATTCGTGGCTTCTTTTCAGAGGCATCTGGTGAAACGGCTGCTAACCTGATTGCACCAGTAGTCGTTGGTCCTGAAAATGATCAGGTTAACATTAATGGTGGTGTTTACAGTAATTCAGAACAAAGTGGTTTGTCTGCAAAAGCTGTTTACAGCTTTGACAATGATTTTGAGTTAACATCTGTAACTGCGTGGCGTGATTTCACTATCGACAGCAATTTGGATATTGACCAGTTGCCGTTTGAAGAGCCTCAGGCAATGCCATTTTTTAACTTCAATTATAACAATGGTACGACTGAGCTAACGCAAAAAAGTCAAGAATTCAGACTTGCGTCTCCGACGTATGAAAAATTTGATTTTCTTGTTGGATTGTTTGCATTCCAGACAGAAATTGATCGCACTTTCAAGCGTCGCTGGGAGTGGAATTTAGGTGACAGCCTTCTAAACCGAAGCGGTCAGTTTAATGGTTCGGCAAAGAATACAAACTTGTCTGCTTTTGCTAGCGGTAACTGGTTTGTAACACCGGACTGGACAGTCTTCGGGGGTGTGCGTGCATTACGTGAAGAGCTTTCTTGGGTAGGGTATAGAAATCCTGAGAATGTGCTTGTAGAAGGTGATGTCGCATTGCCGGGTGATATTGGGACATTGCTTGATATCTCAGACAGCTTAGAAGATGATGCTGTCACAGGAAACATTGGTGTTCGTAGACTGCTTGGTGATGCGGGGTCCGTATACGCAAGCTATTCGCGCGGATATAAAGGCGGCGGCTTTGATCTTAGTCTTGGGACAATTCAAACAACTCAGCCTGTAGATCCTGAAATTTCGGATGCATTTGAAGTTGGTTTGAAACTCAACACATTTGATGGAAAGCTTTCAACATATCTTGCTGCATTCCACACGACTTACAATGACTTCCAGGCGCAGCGTCAAGACACTGATGATGTTGTATTCTTGTTAGACAATGCTGGGCAGGTCATCACGCAAGGGATTGAAGCTGAATTTGTATATCGTCCGACTGAATTGACACGTATTAATTTTGGTGCAGCTCTTATTGATGCCAAGTTTGAAGAATTCCCAGGAAGCCAGTGTTACCTTGGTCAAACAGAAGCATTGGGCTGTGTGAATGGTACGCAGGATTTGAGCGGAAAGTCAGTTCCATATTCTCCAGATACAAAGTTTACTGCTTTGATCCGGCAGGAAATTCCATTTGAAACTTTACCATTTGATGGTTTTGTTCAAGTGAACGGAACATGGCAGAGTGAAATCTTCACAAACCTCAACCAAGACCCGAATGCTGTTCAAGATTCTTACGGCTTGTTGAATGCTTCCTTTGGTGTTCAATCAGATGATGGGCGTTACACATTCAGCATCTTTGGTCAAAACTTGACGGATGAAGTGTACACTCCACAAATCTTTGTGGCTCCACTTGCTGGTGGTCGTTACGCTCAACAGATTGCACGTAACCGTCACCGCTATATTGGTGCTCAACTATCATACTCATTCTAATCGCAGTTCGATAGGTAATTATAGTCAGATGAATAAAGCGAGCCTTTTGTAAAAGAAGAGGCTCGCTTTTCTGTTACGTGGACAGGATTCATGTGATGCTCGGTGCGTCTGACTTCCTAAATGATCCAAAGGAATAAATCCGATGAGATGCTTTTCCAAAGTCGTTATATTTTCAATGTTGCTTTTAGGGGCGTGTGCGGCTTCTCCAAAACTGGCTGATCTGATTGAAACTCAGAGACAAACAAAGTCAGATCGTCCGCAATTAATTGTACTTACAGATATTGGAAATGAACCGGACGATGCCGAATCTCTTGTTCGGCTATTGCTGTATACGAATGAAATTGACCTAAAAGGCATAGCTGCTGTTACATCAAGGCATTTGCCTGCCACAGTGAACCCGCAATTGATTGACGAGCGGGTCGATGCTTATGAAGAGGTCTTCGAAAATTTAAAAGTTCACGATGCGCGTTATCCAGACGCGATTTACATACGCCAGAACATTGTCACGGGGCATCCAACATATGGAATGACGGGGGTGGGTGAAGGCTTTGAATCATCTGCTTCGCAATTGATTATCGACACGGTTGATAAGTCTGATGATGCGCCTGTTTGGGTTTCTGTATGGGGTGGTGCATCAACCTTGGCTCAAGCATTGTGGACGGTGCGAGAAACACGAAGTTCGGATGAGTTAGCGGATTTTCTCTCTAAATTGAGAGTGTATTCGATTTCTGATCAAGATGATGCTGGTCCGTGGGCACGGTCACAATTTCCATCTTTGTTTTGGGTGTCGGATGTTCATGGTTTTACGCAATATCGTCTTGCGACATGGACTGGAATTTCCAGAGCTGTTCCCGGCGCGGACCAGAAAACCGTAAGCTTGGACTGGCTCTCAAAACATATTATTGATCAAGGTCCTCTGGGAAAGCTTTACCCGCCACCAGCTTATATTGTGGAAGGTGATACGCCGTCTTTTTTGAATTTGATTCCGAATGGATTAAGCGATCCTGAGAGACCTGATTGGGGTGGATGGGGTGGCCGCTATGAAAAAATGGCTGCATTTCTTGGTTTGTGGACAACCACGTTTGATAGTCTGAGAGGTGATGGAGGGCAGTCATTTTCTTCGCCTCAAGCGACGATTTGGCGCTGGAGAGAGGCTTTTCAAAATGATTTTGCTTCACGCATTCAATGGAGCCAGACCTCAGATTTTGAGCAGGCTAATCATGCGCCAGAAATCATACTAAATGGTGAGGATGGCTTCGCTCCTGTCTATATTGATGCCTGTCCGGGCGAAGAGATTGTGCTAAGTGCGACCGGCTCTTCAGATCCAGATGGTGATGCATTAGATATTCGTTGGTTTTGGTATCGTGAAGCGGGCGGCAGGTTTGCACCTGAGGTGACCCTAAGTGACACGGTGGGCGCAGATACGCACGTGAAAATTGCTGGCACAGCAAAAGTGGATCAGTTTACGCCACCAGCAGAATATAATTTGCATGTAATCGCGCAAATAACCGATGCTGGATCACCCGCATTAACAAGATATCGTCGTGCTATTATCAATCTTCCGGGGCTTGCAGATTCCTCTGCGGTCATTGGCTATGAGTGCGCGGTTATTCCGATACAGCCGTCACATTAGGCGCTGACAGAGCAATAAAACGCCTTTCCGTAGGTGGGGAGGCGTTAATGGTGACTATGGATTTCGGCGATCAATTACTGTTGTTTGCAGGCGCAAACTTTTACTATGTCTCTTCCAATCGGCTTTTGATTAATTGGGATGCCAGTTGCGTTTTTGCGTTGTCTGTGCACTCATTTCAATCATTCGAACCGATTAGGAGTAAGAGCGAGTAAACTTGAACACTCTAAATATATGTAGTATTTAAAAGAAACTTTCAGTTGTGAGTCGTTACTATGTCGAAGGTACAAAGCATTCTTATTGTTGACGATGACGAACATTGTATAGAGTTATTAAGATTGGCATTGAATGCAGCGGGCGCTGTCAGCATATTGGCTGAGACAGAATCTGAAATTGCAGCAAATCACATCATGAGCAATCCAATTGATCTTGTGGTTTTGGACATTAAAATGCCAAAAGTGAATGGGTTTGATGTTCTAAAACAGCTTCGCGGCGAAGGTAATAAAACACCGGTGATTATGCTATCTGGTTCATCATATCAACAAGATATAGATCGCGCCTATCAGCTGGGCTGTAACAGCTATTTTGAGAAACCTGGATCACTCGACGATTATCGGAAGTTTGCCACCTGTCTGGTGGAATATTGGTCTACAGGTTATGTGCCTATTGGGGCTTAATTAGCAATAGGAGACGGGATGTTACGATATTCGAAAGCCTTTGGCTCGAATCGCATACCAAGTTGGCTCTTATCGCTTGAATTACATGCGGGACTAATTGGGTTTATTGCGCTAGCGGTTTTATTAATTGGCTGGGGTGCCTTTATACCAACACTGACAACAGTGTTTAGTGACATGCCTTCGATGAAGCCTGTTACCGCGATTAGCATTATAAGTCTGAGCGTGGCATGTATATTTAGCTTGCGGTCTAGTCGCTTTGGGGTGATTGTCTCAGCAACAATTGGTGCATTGCTTTCACTCAGTATGTTGTTTTTGTTGCTTTTTGATAATGAACGATCTGAGATGGGTATTTGGGCGCTTGAGCCATCACTCGCAACCAAGTTTGCTCTCATGTTGGCTGGTTTATCTTATGCGCTTTTTCCATTTGCTAAATTCTTTTCTACAGCGATAGCGATTATTGCTCTTGGTGTAAGTTGCACATCCTTATTGAGAGCTTTGGATTTATTGTTTTTCCATGGTGCTGTATTGGTCGCGGGACCGTTTGACTCCATGGCTATTCACACGTCGATTTTAATCACGTGGTTTATGGTTGTGTGTGTTCTTATGCATCCTCGCCTTGGTATCGGCATGACTGTTTTTCAGATCAGCTTAAGAGGAAGAGTTCTACGCAGATCATTGTTGATATTGGTCGCAGTTCCTCTCGCGTCTTATATTCTTGCTTTGCCATCGAGAAGTATAGAAAATGCTTCTGTAAGCGTGCTCTTTGTTATGTTTGCGGGGCTGAGTATTGTTGCTGGAGCTGTTCTGACATGGTGGATTTCTGCGCTGCTTGAGGAATATCAAAGTAATGCTACGGAGCTAAGTTCGAATTTATCGACTGCTAATCAACATCTAAAGCGTTTTGCGTTCGATATGGCTCATGATCTCAGGGCCCCCATTAGGAACCTTAAAGTATATTCCGAGTTGGCTGTTGAGGCGCTGGAAGCGGATAATGTCGAAGGGGCTAAAACTTATTTGAATCGCAACATCTCAGGTGGAGAGAAGTTGATCGAGACTATAGAAAAGACGCTTGATAATGCGAAAACAGCGTATCGTCAGCCGAAATTTTCAACGTATCGAGTCTCGGAGCTTATTGATGCCTCAGCTAGGCTTCTACAAAATGATTTAGATGAAGCAGAGTGTCGAATTGAAATAGACGGTGATGCAGAGATTATCTGTGATGCATCAATGTTGGAGACTCTATTTTTAAACTTAATGTCCAACAGCATAAAGTATCGCATTCCGGATCAACAATTGAATATTTATTTGAAGGTCAAAGAAGAGAAATCTGCTTGGCGTTTGTCTTTTCGGGATAATGGAACGGGCTTTAATCCAGAGTTCGTCTCTCGTGCATTTGACCCGCTAGCTGTTGATCTTTCTACTGGTTCAAAAGAGGGGACGGGGCTTGGTCTTGCTACATGTCAGACAATTGTGGAGGCCCATAAAGGGCAAATTTGGATTGAATCGAATATAAGTGAGGGGGCTTGTATTTCTTGGACGATTCCAAAGGCACCAGATGTTCAGACGCTGGCGTCGATACCGTTAGTCGCTCAGATTGCGTAAACGTCAATGCAAATGAAGGCCTGCTACCAATAACATTTTCTTAGATTTCTGACTAAAAAGATCGATATGCGATCTAAGTGCTTTCGCCGCATTTTCTTCGATTACGGTATGAATTAATTTCGAGAATTGTCGCGCTTTTCTATCTCTATTTGTGGGATGAAAGTCATTAGTGTTTTTCAGGGTGGGGGTGAATGTCGCTTTGACTTTTACATGGAAAAGACGAATACATCTCTAATAATAGAAGATTATAAATATAACAATTGGGACGAAGTGAATGAGTGCATCATTAAAGCGTGAAGCTTGCTTGATTAATGGGGAATGGCGAACAAATGACAGCTGGATTGATGTAGACAATCCAGCGACCGGCGAAGTGATAGGCAGGGTGCCAAAATTTGGTCGTGATGAAACGGCGCAAGCCGTTGCTGCAGCAAAAGCAGCAAAGCCTGCTTGGGCTGCTTTGACGGGCAAAGAGCGCTCAATCAAATTGCGCAAATATTTTGATTTAATCATACAAAATCAGAACGAATTGGCAGAGATTTTAACGGAAGAACAAGGTAAACCCTTGGCAGAGGCGAAAGGTGAAATCGTCTATGCTGCGAGTTTTATCGAATGGTTTGCCGAAGAAGCAAAGCGAGTTTACGGGGACGTTATTCCAGGGCATCAGCGAGACAAACGGATTGTGGTGTTAAAGCAGCCTATCGGTGTGGTTGCTGCGATTACGCCGTGGAATTTTCCTGCGGCTATGATTACACGCAAAATCGGACCCGCTTTGGCAGTTGGGTGTACAGCGGTAATTAAACCAGCAACACAAACGCCGTTTACAGCTTTAGCGCTGGGGGCTTTGGCGATGGAAGCGGGCATTCCTGCTGGTGTTGTTAATGTGGTGACGGGAAGTTCAACATCTATCGGTGCGGAACTGACTGAAAACCCTGATGTATCTAAGATTAGTTTCACAGGTTCAACGCGTGTTGGTGCGCTATTGATGGAGCAGTCGGCGCCGACTATTAAAAAGCTGTCTTTGGAATTGGGCGGCAATGCCCCATTCATCGTGTTTGACAGCGCTGATGTTAAAGCCGCTGTTGCAGGCGCTATGATGTCCAAGTTTAGAAATGCTGGGCAAACTTGTGTTTGTGCGAACCGGATATATGTACAATCTGGTGTTCATGACGAATTTGTCGAACAATTAAGCAAAGCTATTACGGCATTGAAAGTGGCTCCCGGCAATGAAAAAGGTGCTGAACTCGGACCGCTGATTGATGCAAATGCAATCGCCAAAGTGAATGAGCATATTGAAGATGCTGTTTCCAAAGGTGCCTCGCTGGTTACTGGTGGAAAAGCACATGCATTGGGAGGTCGTTTTATCCAGCCAACACTTCTAACAGGGGTGACATCCGATATGGCTGTTGCACGTGAAGAGACTTTTGGTCCTCTTGCGCCTGTTTTCAAATTTGAAACTGAAGCAGATGTTTTGAAGATGGCAAATGACACTGAATTTGGTTTGGCGGGGTATTTCTATTCGCGTGACCATTCACAAGTTTGGCGTGTTGCTGAAGGACTTGAGACAGGCATTGTGGGTGTGAATACTGGGCTGATTTCAACTGAAGTTGCGCCATTTGGAGGTGTGAAACAATCGGGTCTGGGCCGTGAAGGTTCTCACTATGGTATGGATGATTATCTTGAGCTGAAATATGTCTGTATGGGCATAGAAAAGGGCAATTAAACGCTTAGAATATGCCTATAACTCGCGTGCGTGTGCGTGTGATTTTGATGAGTTTTGAGGGATTTCAAATAATGGAAGCCAACATTTGTGTGGCTTCCAAATGAATTGAATGTAGCGAGTTGAACCTTCAATAGCGACCCTAGCTTTGCATTGTGCGGAGCTTATTTTAAAATCACTATAGCGTCTATTTCTACTGCTGAATTTAAGGGGAGGCTTGCAACACCAACAGCTGATCTGGCGTGAAGAGCGGTTCCGGGAAATAGCTTTGTCAATAAATCGGAACACCCATTCGCAACTTGGGGAATGTCAATAAAATCGTTTGTGGTTTGTACAAAAGCACCAAGCCTGAAAATGCTTTCGACTTTTGAAAAATCTCCGTCGCAGGCATTACCTATTTGTGCGACAATATTGAGTGCGCAAAGTTGCGCAGCTTGAATGCCATCTTCAAGGTTGAGGTCTGTACCCAAAGTTCCTTTAATGAATTGACCGTTTGCGTTTGCTAATTGGCCTGAAATTATCAGTGTTTTGCCTGAGCAATTAAATGGCGCATACGTTGCGACTGCAGTGGCTGGCTTAGGGAGCACTAATCCCATTTCGGAAAGGGTGATTTGGAGCTTAGACATTGAATTTTTCCTGCGGTAATAGATTGTTTTTGATTAGCCACTGATCATTGTAATAAGTTTCGGAATACCGCTCGCCATTATCGCAGGCTAAGCTCACAATACTTGCTTTTTCGCCTTTTGTTTCAAGCTCTCTTGCTAGTTCTACTGCTCCAACCAGATTTACGCCAGTTGATGCGCCAAAGCGGCGGCCTGTGAGGTTTTCCAAATAGAGCATTGCGGCGATAGATGTTGCATCAGGAACTTTATACATTCTATCCACCAGTTCTGGAAAAAATGATGGTTCAACGCGTGGTCTGCCAATGCCTTCAATGCGAGAAGATTGTGAGACTTTCAAATTGATATCGCGTGAGGTGTAATAGTCATAAAGCACAGAGTTTTCAGGATCTACGACACATAGTTTTGTGTTGCAGTCTGGGCGGACATAAGACAGGTAGCGTCCAATTGTTGTTGAAGTGCCACCTGTGCCGGCGCCGACAACAATCCAGCTAGGGACAGGGTGGCGTTCAGATTCCATTTGTCTAAAGATTGAGGCTGCAATGTTATCTTCTGCGCGCCAGTCAGTTGCTCGCTCTGCATATGTGAATTGGTCCATAAAGTGACCATTGGTTGAGCGTGCGACTTCCGTGGCTGCTTCGTGAATCATTTGAGCTGGCACAAGTTTGCATTGCCCGCCATAGAATTCTATGAGGGACGTTTTTTTTGCGGCCGTATGGTCGGGTACAAAAGAAATGAATGGGAGGCCAAGAAGTTTAGAAAAATATGCTTCTGAGATAGCGGTGCTTCCAGAAGAGCATTCGATAATTGTGGTTTCTGGGCCGATTTTGCCGCTACTTAATCCCCATAAAAACAGAGATTTGGCTAAGCGGTGTTTTAAGCTTCCAGATGGGTGGGTGCTTTCGTCTTTTAAATAAACATCAACATTATCAAAAGGAAGATCCAGCCTAATTAAGCTAGTTTCACCGCCGCGTTTTGCCTCAGCGCATATTTTTGCTATAGCCTCGTTGATCCATTGGCGATGGCTATAGGGACGTTCTTTTCTAGTTTCTCTTAAATGGCATGAAGAAGAGAAATGTGGGGTTTTTAACGCAATAGACACCGAAAATTCCTGAATTTAAATTTTATAATATTGGTATGCTATTGCAGGCCAATCAAAATTAAATCCCAAAATTTTTCAATATTGTAACATATATTGGTATAAACATACCAATGTATGGATGTGTGTGGTTCGAATAGACTGATGTAATTCTGACGTTTGCTAGAGAAGAATCAAATTTCAGAGAGGTCAAATGCTGTTGAGTATTTTATCTTCTGCATTGAGAAAGTCGAAGATACATCATTTAATCCAGGTACAAGATCGACAAAGCGTTTATAAACGCGGTCATAATGTTCGATGCCGCCTACTTGAACTTTGAGAAGATAGTCCTCTTTTCCTCCAAGTCTATGACATTCAACAATTTCTGGAATAATTTGAACGGCTTTAGACAGTATATCCAGCCATGATGTGCTGTGGTTTTCTGTTCGTATAGTGACAAAAACAGTCATGCCAAGGCCGATTTTATTTGGATCTAAAATGGCGACTCGTTTTTTTATGACTCCCTCATCTTCTAGTTTCTTGATGCGTCGCCAGCATGGGTTAGTTGTAACGCCAACCTTATCTGAAATGTCCTGAACCGAGAGTGTTGCATCTTCTTGGATTGTCTTGAGTATACGTCTATCTATATCATCAAATTTCATTATATCCCCCTGATATATCATATACATACCAATAAATAGTAAAATACAGGTATAATTTGGTATATTATTCCGATATTCGCTATTTACAAGCTCAATAATTAATTTCTATGCTGATGATATTGTAAAAACACTGTTCTGGTAGCCGGTTCAAAGCGGAAGCTTAGTGAATATATACCATTATCAGGCGAGTGAATTTGCAGTCGCCATATATGAATTGATGACAAAAAGATCATCAGGCGATTGATCAATAGGGAGACAATTCAGTTGTATTGGTATGAATGTACCATTGTAAGCTTTTGTTTCGAATACAAATACTTATGACTGGATGGTTTAATAAATTTAGTGATCATCTGCGTAGGGGTAGAAAATGCAGTCAAAAACAATTCGGGGGTTAGCGTCAAGCGTGTCCCTTATAGCCGCCGGTGCTTTTGGGGCTGGAGCGGCACTCGCACAAGAAACGGAAGCGGTTCCGCAGACTAAATATGATACGATTGTTATCACCGGAAGTCGCCTAGCGAATCCCAATCTTACATCAAGTAGTTCGGTCGTTGTTCTTGGGGAGCAAGACATCGACACACGCGGAGTGCTTCGTGTTGAAGATCTACTCGCAACTCTTCCTCAAGCTATGTCTGGTCAAGGGGCATCATCAGGGGTTAATGGCGCAACAGCGACTGTGAACCTTCGTGGACTTGGTGCTGACCGTACGCTTGTTCTTGTTGATGGTAAGAGGCTACCATATGGATCCCCGATCAATGTCGCTGCGGATTTGAACCAAATCCCATCACAATTGGTTGAGCGCGTTGAGGTGCTGACAGGTGGTGCGACTGCTGTTTATGGTTCTGATGCTGTTGCTGGTGTTGTAAACTTCATCATGAAGCGTGATTTTGAAGGCGTTCAGATAGACCTTCAAGGAAGCGGATATTACGCCGAAAATAATGACTCTAATTCAGAACGTATATTGTCTGATTACAATCAGCCAGATGCGGACTCTATTTTCGATGGTGAGTCTGTCGATTTAAACATCATTGCGGGTAATAATTTCGACAATGGAAAAGGGAATGTAACGGCCTATTTTGGATATTCCAAAGATAATGCTGTGCGTTGGGAAGACCGTGATTTCGCGGCGTGTCCATATACGACACGTGATGGCGGAACGGATTTTGGATGTAGTGGTTCAGGGTCTATGCCGACCATCTCTCGTTTCAGTAGATCAGGAGACGGTGCATTCGATTTAGTCGTTGATCCCGAAACTGGTGAATTGCGCAATTATGCAGGTTCAACTGATGCTTTTAATTTCTCCGCTGGGAATTATCTACAACGTCCAAGAGAACGTCACTCATACGGTGCATTTGCAAATTATGATTTGAACAATGATCACACTGTATTCATGGATTTTTCTGTCGTAGACAATTCGACTTCGGCTCAGGTCGGACCAGGAGGGCTCGCTCTCGGTCGCACAGATTCAATCAATTGTGATAATCCATATCTAACTGGCGATTTGCTAGCAACATTTTGTGCTGCAGGCAGTACGACAATTGATGCTGATGGTGTTGAACGGGCGGATTTAAGAATAGGTCGCCGTAATACAGATTACACACGTGTGAATGAATTCACTTTGAAAACTCAGCGTTTTGTTGGTGGAATTCGAGGAAAAGCATTTGAAGGGTTCGACTACGAAGTTTCATTCCAAACCTCATCTGTTGATTATAATGAATTGCTGCTAAATGATGTATCTACATCTAAAGTGACACTTGCATTGGATGCTGTGGTTGACCCAGAGACTGGGGATGTTGTGTGTCGTTCAGCTCTCAACGGAGTGGATGCTTCATGTGTACCATTTGATGTTTTCTCTCCAAATGGGATTACTGAAGCTGCTTCAAACTACATAACAGTTCCTACTTTACGTGTCGGTGACACAAAGCAACTTGTATACAGTGCGAGTTTGTCAGGTGATTTGGGTGTTTATGGTGTTACAAGTCCATTTGCAACTGAAGGCTTTCAAACGGTTTTTGGAGTTGAATACCGCAAAGATTCTCTAAGCCTCACTCCCGATGACAGTGACACGACTACAAGTCAGAGAAGCGCTGTTGCGGGTGAAGTGCCTGTTTATGAAGCTTACACAGAGGTCTTGGCACCTCTGGTACAAGATAAAACATTCATGCGTGAATTGACGCTGACTGGTGCATATCGATATTCAGACTATTATGACACTACGGGTGGCCAAAACACCTATTCTGTTGGAATGGCGTGGAGACCTATTGATGATCTTCGTATTCGTACGCAGTATCAACGTGCTACACGTTCTCCAAACCCGATTGAGCTGTTTAGTCCGCAAGATCTTGGTCGTAGTACACTAGCGACACTTCCAAATGGTCAGAATGATCCATGTGCGGGTGATTTTGATGCATCAACTGAGTTGGCTGAACCATATTTGTCAGCAGCACAGTGTGCTTTGACTGGCGTAACAGCTGATCAATATGGCTCCATTCCTGATGTGACTAACAATATTGGTACACTTTCAGGCGGAAACCCTGAGCTGAACCCCGAAATTTCGGATACATGGACTGCTGGATTTGTCTATGAGCCATCATGGCTTTCAGGCTTTGTGGCCAGTATTGATTATTTCTCTATCGAAGTAGAAGATTTCATCTCTCAAATTGAGCCTAGCCAAGCAATCGACAACTGTATCTCAACAGGTGACGAGGCTTATTGTAGCTTAATTCAACGGGACTCTTTGGGATCATTTGTTCTTATTCCGGGTGAGTCATATATCCAAAGTACGCTTATCAATACAGGACGCCTTAAAACGTCTGGTGTAGATGTTAGCATGGGTTATGGTTTTGGTTTGGCAGATTACAACATACCAGTTCCAGGTGATGTGAAGCTAAACTATGCTGCTACTATTACAGATGAATACAACATTCAGTCTCTACCAACAGATG
Source organism: Hirschia sp. (assembly GCF_058892565.1). Taxonomy (NCBI): domain Bacteria; kingdom Pseudomonadati; phylum Pseudomonadota; class Alphaproteobacteria; order Hyphomonadales; family Hyphomonadaceae; genus Hirschia; species Hirschia sp. Next base: position 38,591 of record NZ_JBZXVU010000049.1, read on the forward strand.
ATGGAATTGACTGTGTGGGCTTCCATGGCGGTGCATGTAACAACCCAATTCCAGAATATAGCCACCGTGCTAGTTTGGAGTGGGCAAATGGAAACCTGTCTTCTGTTCTGACTTGGAGATATATTTCCAGTGTTGATCAATACACAACTTCACCGACATTAGTGAATGATCTTGAGGCGACATCTTACTTTGATGTTTCAGGAAGTTATACTGTCTCCGAAAGCCTTGGGTTGAGAGCCGGTATAAACAATGTGTTAGATCAAGATCCTCCTTTGACGTCACTAGCAGGGTATGGTGGTAACGAAATCGACGGGCGTGCTAACACATATCCTCAAGTGTATGACGCGCAAGGTCGCTACATCTTCGTTGGTGCGACATACACTTTCTAAAGCCAAGTATTCTGGTTTAACAGCCGCAACCTCTATCAAGGTTGCGGCTATTTTGGGGAAGTTTTGAGGACGAAAATGAAATCCACTTTAATTCGAATTTTGGCTTTCGCCGCGATGTCTTTTGCCTCTGCGAATGCTGCTTTGGCGCAAGATCAGCCGGTCGCAATTGTAAACGCTAAAGTGTTTTCACCCAATGGGCCGGTGATTGAAGAGGGCGGCATTGTCTTTGAGAATGGTCGGATTCTTCGCGTGGCGGCACAAGACAAACTGTCCATACCTGAAAATGCACACATCATTGATGCGCAAGGCCAATGGCTGACACCAGGAATTGTGGATCCTCATACACATATTGGAAATTTCCCAACGCCATCTGTTCCCGCTACGATGGATTTAAATGAAAAAACGGGCATAAATACCGCAGAGATTTCAGTTGCTGATGCGATCTGGCCGCAGGATCCTGGGTTTGATCTTGTGCGAGCGGGCGGTGTGACGACGCTTGCTGTATTGCCGGGCTCTACAAATTTGGTAGCCGGACGGGGCGTTGTATTGAAAAACCGCCCAGCGGCGACAGTTCAAGAAATGAAATTTGAAGGCGCACCAGAATTGCTAAAAATGGCATGTGGTGAGAATCCAATAAAAGTATATGGCGGGAAAGGCAAAACCCCTTTTACACGTATGGGGGTAATGGCCGCATTTAGAGATATTTGGCGTCAAGCAAAGCAGCACTATGACAAAAGTGACGACAAAAAATTTGATGATAGTCGCCTTGGCGTGATGGCGAGGGCAATTGCAGGTGAATATAAAATTATCGTACACTGCTATCGCGCGGATGAGATGGCGAACCTGATAGATATATCAAATGAGTATGGGTTTAAGATCAGCTCATTTCATCACGCGGTAGAGGCCTATAAAATCGCCGACTTATTGGCAGAGCAAGATATTGGTGTGGCGACTTGGTCTCGCCGCTGGGGATTCAAGCTTGAAGCCTATGACTCCATCGAAGCTTTGGTGGCGTTTCTTCAAGATAAAGGCGTAGATGCTGTTTTGCACTCCGATGCGGCTATTTTGACTCAACATATGAATATGGAGGCTGCTATTTCATATTCATTGGCGCAGGATGCTGGTTTTGAAGTCACCGAACAAAAAGCACTAGGGTGGATCACACAGGATCCAGCAAATCAGCTTGGTATCGGAGATAAAGTAGGATCAATCGAGCCAGGTAAAATGGCAGATATTGTCTTGTGGTCCTCTCATCCTTTTGATGTGTATTCACGCCCACAGAAAGTCTTTATTGAAGGCGAGCAGGTATATGCTCAACGGTCAGGTAAGCCGCCTCATTCTGACTTTATGATAGGACAGAACGGGGAAGTAGAATAATGAAACGGATCGTACTACTTTTGTTGTTGGGGTTAGGTGCTAGTTTTTCTAGTGTTTATGCAGAAACCATTATTATAAAAAATGCGAAATTGTTTCCCTCCTCGGACAATGCTCCTGCAACTGATATCATAATTGAAGATGGAGAAATCACGAAAATAGGTCCCAATCTGAAGGTTCCTAGAAATGCTCGTGTCGTCGACTCAACTGACCAAGTTGTTACCTCTGGATTTATTCAAGCGGGTACGAATTTGGGAACTATGGAGTTGTGGGATCGTGCAAATGCGGATGATTCATTTGCGACAACATCGGCTTTTAGTGCGGGTGTTGATATCAGCTATGCTTTAAATCGAAATTCAACACTTATTCCTGTCGCCCGTAAGGGGGGTATTTCCCGTGCTGTGGTAATGCCTGGGGTTGGCAAGACTGGAGCGAGTGAATTGAGCTTTGGTGGGTTGGCGGCGTTCATCAACACTGGTGAAGGTCAAGACTTACTAGAGCAGAGTAAAGTTGCGGTCATTCTTGATTTTACAAAGGCAAAGGTTCAGCGTGGCGCGGCATTTTTGCTGTTGGAAGACAAGCTTAAAGCTGCTCAGCAAAGTGATGCGGTATCACGTGATATGCAAGCACTTCATGATGTCGTTGCAGGTAAAATACCGTTGGTTGTTGTTGTCCATCGCGCATCAGATATTGAGGCTCTGCTAAAAATTGTTGAGCCTTTTGATATCAACTTAATTCTGTATGGAGCAGCGGAAGCTTGGATGGTTGCTGATCAGCTCGCTGAAGCAGGCACATCAGTTATTGTTGAGGCTATCGAAAACCGCCCGATGGATTTTAATCGTATTGGAGCAACATTGGAAAATGCTGCAATATTAGATAGGGCCGGCGTTCAAATTGCGATTGTTGCTCCCTACAATGGACATGACGCTCAATTGTTACGCTACCATGCGGGTGTTGCTGTTGCTCATGGTTTGTCAGCAAAAAGTGCTCTAAAAGCCGTCACATCAAATCCTGCTAAAATGTTCAATATGTCAGGGATTGGTGAACTAGCGGTCGGATATAAAGCAGACATATTGATATGGAGCGGCGACCCTTTTCAGCCTCTGACCAAACTAAACAAAATGTATATCGCAGGACAGGAACAATCTCTTGTTACGCGACAAGATATGCTTAGAGACAAATACCTAAAAGAAGTGGAATAAGCTTATGAAGAAGCGCAAAGTGCCAAGTGGCGGCGTCGAGAAAGCGATGTGGCAGGCTGGTCTATTCTGTATTTTGTCTTCGCTTTCGGTTCCTCTAGCCGCTGCTGAAACGCTTTTGATCAATGATGCTCTGGTCTTCGATGTACGATCAGGCTCGGCATCCCAAAAAGATGTTTTGGTGGAAGATGGGCGGTTCGTATCCGTAAAAGATCAAATTGATAAAGATAAAGCTGATCAGGTCGTTGAAGCAGAAGGCAAAGCTTTATTGCCCGGTTTGATCGATATCCATACACATTGGACAAATATGGACGGTGCAGACCGTGCATCCATTGCGAGCGATCTATTATTGGCTGGTGTAACGACAGTTACGGACTTCCATACATCTCCAGAAGCGTTTCAGATTAAGCGTGCCTTTCATGAGACTATTATGTCGCCTCATGTGTTTTTCACTGCGAGGATGGGGGTGCCTTACGGGCATGGCTTGGAGTGGGGTGATTCCAACATGACCGCTTCCGTCTACGGGAAAGAAGATGCTGAAGAAGCGACCCGTAAGATAATGCGTTATAAACCTGATGCAATAAAGGTGTTCGCGGATGGTTGGCGATATGGGTATGGTGTCAATCAGTCGAGCATAAATGCAAATGCTCTTGAAGCAATTGTTGGTGTTGCCAATGAAAATGGATTGCCAACTTTCACGCACACAGTTTCTGTGGATGGGGCGAAGCTAGCGGCTAAGGCAGGAGTTTCAGCGATTGTTCATGCTGTTCAAGACGATGTTACAGATGAAGACTTGATTGAATTATTGCTTGATAAGGAAGTTTTTTACGCGCCTACCTTAGTTGTATATGAGCTTCGCGCTGACAAAATGGCGAAAATTACAAATCCCCGCACTGTTGAAATAATGCAAAAGCGTCAGGCTTTTTCTCGGGCGAATCTTTACCGTTTTAATCAAGAGGGTATTCCAGTTGCACTCGGAACTGATCAGGGGATTGACTCAACATATTTTGGTGAAGCTGACTTGAGAGAGTTAGAACTCTTTGTTGATTTCGGTATGTCTCCCTCAGAAGCGTTAATAGCGGCTACTCTCCATGGGGCGCAGGCGCTTGGTGTCGGAAATGATCGCGGTGCGATTGAAGAGGGCATGCGTGCAGACTTTATTCTTGTGAATGGTCGCCCTTGGGAGAGTGTTTCTGATATTCGAAAAACCGATCAAGTCTATGTCGATGGCGTGGCTTTGGTAAAATCGGGAAAATTGGTGAAGCCTCAAGGTTCAGGACAGCCACCTTCTGTGAAAGCTAAGAAGAAGATTGACGATTTTGAACGCGAAGACTCTCTGACAGCTTATGATGCTGCTAGACTTTTGTTGCGCGACAAGAACTTCCCTCGCTCACAAGCAGATTTTGGCAAAATTGAACGTGAAACAGGAGGGAGTGCATTGCACTTCTCGGGTGAGTTTGCGCATAAGAAGCAACCCTTTGCATACGTATTACTACCATTCTCACCTGAAGCGTTTGCTCCCCTTGATGCGACTTCTATGAAAGGAGTTCGATTTGAGGTTCGTGGAGATGGGCGATTTGATGCTCGACTGTCTTCGGTATCAGGCGCGGCATTGGCTTCTTTTAAGGCCAACAAAAATTGGAAAACTGTCGAGTTTTTGTTTTCGGACTTCAAACCCGATGACAATGTTGAAATTGACACATCCAAGCTCTCTGCAATCGCATTCGGCCGTCAAGGTGAAGCCAATTCTGAATTCTGGCTAGAGCTCGACAGTGTCGAATTTTTTTAAAGCCTAAATGTCTCTAATAGAAAGCTTATTGTATTATGATAAAAGCTAATATGGTTGTAACTATACTCGCATTTTCTATAGTTGCCGCATGTGAAAAGCTACCTCCTTCGGAGGTTGAAGAGCATAGTGGACAGATAACGGAAGCGACTTCATTTACTGGAGAACCTCTTTTGAGAAGGGGTGTATCTGAAACTCAAAGAGAAGAAAATGAAGGGAAAATTCTAAAGATTAAAGAACAGGATTCGCTATCTGAAGATGACTTTATGAAGCTTGGGAAGCTTTTGGCTGCCAATAAGCAATATCAAGATGCAATCGCTGCTTATTCTGAAGGACTGAAGATATATCCAGAATCCTTTAAGCTATTGCGGCATCGGGCGCACCGTTATTTGACCACTAGACAAGTCGAGGCAGCGCGTGCGGATTTAGTTTTGGCCAATTCTCTCAATAATGCATTAGACGCGGATGCAATCGAGTTTAAAAATGGCCATGAAAATGGGACGTACAGACATTGGATTGGCTATCACTTGGGAATTGCCGAGCTATTGCTTGAAAATTATGAAGCGTCTGCAAGCGCATTTAGAGATAGTTTAGCGACATCTTCGAATGACAATGAGGTGCTGGGTGTCGTTGATTGGCTCTACACGGTTTATAACTTGGCAGGAAAGGTAGAAGCGGCAGAGAAAGTGCTTGAGAATGTTCCTGCTGATACCGGAGCAGACGCTTCTTATCCATATTATGACCGAGTGATGTTGTATAAGGGGCTACGGACTGCGGCAGAAGTTATAGACCTAGAAGCGGATGCATCCAATTGGTCAGCCAAAGACATAACGCTTGCCAATGGTGTCGCAAATTGGATGTTGTTTCAGGGGCGTCCCGAAGAAGCGGCAAAAGTGTATGACGCTATTCTCGCAACGCCATATTGGGATATATGGGCGTATTTGACTGCGGAACATCAGTTGACAATCCTGAAGTAAATTAAGGCCCTATGAATTTATCGGGGTGAAGTTGGCTTGATCTCGAATAATCGGAGTGTACGTTTTGAATTTTCTCGATAAATTTTTAGGAGATCTAGCAGGTTGGTTGTGGGGCTGGCCTCTCGTTATATTGGTGACGGGGGCGGGCTTATATTTCTTCATTTATTCGCGTTTGCTTCCTTTCCGTCATTTTGGTCTCGCTTTATCTGTTCTGTCTGGGAAGCATGATAAAACATCTGATACTGGAGCGGTATCTCACTTTAAAGCTCTGTCGGTTGCGCTAGCTGCTTCGATAGGCATGGGAAACATAGCAGGCGTTGCCGTGGCCATTGAGCTGGGAGGTCCTGGTATTGTTTTCTGGATGTGGGTGTCTGCGATTATCGGGATGGCAACAAAGTACTTCACTTGTACATTAGCCGTTATGTTTCGCACCGTTGATAGTTCTGGGCAGGCTAGCGGTGGTCCAATGTATGTCATAATCAATGGACTCGGACAAAAATGGAAATTTTTGGCGTGGTGGTTCTGCTTCGCTGGTATGGCTGGTTGTCTGCCATTATTTAGCGCTAATCAGCTTGTTCAAGCCGCGAATGACTTGGTTGCAATCCCCATGGGAATTGAAAACGATCTCTGGGTTAGCGCGGGATTGGGTATCACTTTGGCGATTGCTACGGGGATAGTGATTTTGGGCGGATTGAAGCGGGTGAGTGAAGTTACATCACTTATTGTGCCGTTTATGGTTGCGCTTTATGTGGCTCTTGCGATCGGGGTTATTGTTATCAATTTTGATGTAGTTCCGACTTATTTTGCGCTCATCTTTACCGACGCATTTGCACCTCAATTTTATAAAGGTGATATGGTATTTGGAAGTGCATTAGGTGGTTTGCTTGTGCTTGGAGTTCGACGTGCAGCGTTTTCAAATGAGGCCGGATTAGGAACGGCACCAATGGCTCATGGTGATGCCAAAACCAATGAACCAGTACATGAAGGTCTTGTGGCGATGCTTGGACCTGTCATTGATACTTTGATTGTCTGTACGATGACTGCGCTTGCCATTTTGATTAGCGGTGTTTGGCAAGAGGCTGGAAATGGCGGTGTCACGCTGACAGCAATGGCATTCGAGCAAGCCTACCCAGGGTTTGGAAAAGGATTGTTATTCCTGTGTGTCTTAGCTTTTGGTATTTCGTCTCTATTTTCTTATTCTTACTTTGGAACGAAATGTGCGAAATTCGTGTTTGGTGAAGCTGGCGGCAGAAATTATTCGATATTCTATGTTGTGACAGTATTTGTTGGTTCTATATCGTCTCTTGGCGCAATTTTGAATTTCATTGATATCAGTTTTGCGTTAATGGCGGTTCCTACCGTGGTGTCGGCAGTTCTGTTATCACCGCATGTTCTAAGAGAAACCAAAAAGTATTTTAGCCGGACCCAAAATCTTCAGCAGGACTAAATAATAGAAAATCGAAATTGAAGGATTTAGCTAAAATGCTTTTGAGCATGCTCGGAAACCAATTCTTTTCCGAGCATGCAGTAGCAATTGGCTTATTCTTTTAACCTGTCTTTAAACTCGTTCCAGTCATCAAACATGATTGTGTTGATTTCGGCCATGTCTGGAAAGTCGGTATAGCTTGTGCCTTTAAAAGACGTTTTTGCGCCAGGGCCATAAGAACCTACTTCGTGAAACCTTGAGTCTTCAGGGTGGAAGACGTCTGTCTTCTCACCATTTCTGGCGGTTCCATTCATAGTTGACCAATGGTCTGGATGAATATGAGAATCCATAAACGTGTTGATATAAATGGCTTGGCCAATCGCATTGGGGTCAGCATATCGCCCATCAGGGAAGCGGGTAGTAGGGTGCCAAGGACGCCCAAGGGTGATCGAGTGGTTTGGTAAACCTTCTTCTGGTGTTAGGCGGCAGGTGTGAAATACAATTCCCATTCGATCTGAAATTTGAGTTGAGGGAGCAGCGATAAATGATTGCACTTCTCCAGCTTCAAAATCTTGGCCTCGTCGGCGCGATTGAATTTCACTGTCTTCAATCAACAATTGACCATTGCCGAAGATAAAATCAACATTTCCGGAAATAAAGCTATTTGATATGAAGGCTCGTTTTCCGTTGGCAAAGACTGTATCTTGATAGCCTTCCAGAGTGACTTTGTTCAAATAGACTTTGTCACTGTGGATATCGAGTAATAGGGCGGCGGCCTGAGAGTTTGATATGCGTTTTGGGTCATCATTGTCCAATTTGTCATTGGATATGTAATCAAATGTATTTTCAATTTTGAAACCTTCAATGTGCACGTCTTCTGCATCGACAGTTATAGTAGCAGATCCTGCAGTTCCCCAGTTTTGGCGATGGAATTTCCCAGCGGTCTCCGCAACTGCATCGTAATGAATGCGTGTAGTTTCGATACCTTCACCAATTAAACGGGTTTTAGCATCTCGAATGGTGAGTTTTTCGTAGTAATCACCCGCGGCGACAGACACTGTCTTCCAATCAGAGCTATTTAGTGCTGATGCGGCGTTTAGTGCGTCTTGAATATTTGTGAAACAGTTGGGTGTCGCTTCGCAAGTTTCCTGCACCGAAAACTCAAGTGATTGGGCCACAGGTAAATTTGTAGATTGGCAGGCAGCGAGCAGGGCTCCAACAAGAGGGAAACTAGCTAAAAGACGAGATGTTGGCATGAGGTTATTCTCCGCGAATGTCGGATTGGAAGGCTGGTGATTTAGGGGAATTAATGGACGTATTCTGGATTAGAAATTGGTCTATTTTTTTAGCGACATCAGATGCATAAGGCTCAAATAGCCAAAATGTATGTAGGATGTCGTCATAGCTTGAAAAGTCGTTTGCAATATTTAGCTTATCCAACTTTTCTTGCACTTTCTGGTGACCGGTCGTGAAGCGCATTTGTCCGCTACTAATGATCAAGGTTGGAGGGGAGTTTGCATCTATGTGTTCTAGGGGGCTGGCCTGTGTCCATTCTGTGAGTTTGTTCTCCATTGAGCCGCCAAACCAGAGGCCAAGGCCAGATTTTTCTTTCATACGGTTTTCGTATTTAATGGCTAATGGGTCGGTTAAGTCGAGCACACCATCCAGATCTATCAGACCTATCAAACTCGTATCCAAGTCAGGTTTTGATTTGTAGATGTCACTGTTTGATGTGTACGCGATGAGAGAGGCCATGTGACCACCGGATGAGGCACCACCAATAGCCATTTTATCGGCATTAAAACCTAATTGAGCACAATTTTGTTTTGCCCAATGAATGGCATCATTGATATCAAGAAGTCCCGCCGGATATGGTGTTTCTATGGATAGACGATATTCTGGTAAAATAACTGTATAACCTCGAGCAGACAGCAGGTTTGCCAATGCATAAAAGTGGGACTTGTTACCAGAGCGCCATCCGCCGCCATGGACAAGTAGCAGTGCGCCGCCATTATTTATTTCAGACGACGGGCGGAATATGTCGGCATGAAGCGTGCGTTGATCTGTCTGTTTGTAAGCAAGGTCGAATTGTATTGTCTGTCCGGGCTGGAAGGAGAGAATGGGCCACTCTATTTCTGGGTATTTTTCCTTGTTTTTCTCGTACCTTTGCGAAACGGTATAGCCATCATCAACTTGTAAAATGTTGTTTTCAGCTAATGCTGAAAGGGGCAGTATGGTCATGCTTGTTAGCATGCAAGCAATCTTAATAAATTGAATTTGTTTCATTTTTATCCCTACAAAATAATGCGCAGACCTAATAGGTATTGCGCGCCAGTATGGTTATATTCTCGAGGAAGGTTGAGCGTGCCGTCACCTGTCCCGTAAATACGCTCGTATTCGTCGGTCAGATTGACGATTTCAAATGTCAGTTTGAGTTTGTCATTTAGGTTGTAGAATGCCGACACGTCGACTTGAGTTTGCCCATTCTTACCTTCAGCTAGATTGCCGTTCTCTCCTGGCAGGCGGATGATATAATCATCTCGTGTATTGATTGAAATACGACCGCCAAACTGAGGCTCTTCATAATACAGCGTGAAATTATAAGAGTTTTCAGACAGGCCAGTGATTTTATTGTCAGCTTTGACATAGGTGTAATTTGCAGTCGCACCAAAATTGTCAAAAGGAGATGGTAAAATCGAAAATGGTTGCTGATATATGACTTCTATTCCACGCAATGTTCCCCCCTCTTCATTGGACGGCGTAATATGCAAATAGGGAACAGTTCTAAAATCGACAGTTACATTCGGATCATATTCTGGGTCGGCTTCAATCGTTGAATAATAGATGGGGTCAATGAGTTGCCTAGATTCACTGATTTCTATCAGTGATTTGATTTCCTTATTGAATATATTGAATGAAACTAAAGATTCGCTGCCTGGATACCACTCAACAGAAAAATCAATGTCGTCTGAAATGCTAGGCAATAAATAGGGATTGCCTGTAACTACAGTGCCTGTGTTATAGCCAAAAGCAGGGTTTCCGGGGTTTAAAAAATTGAAGCTGGGACGTGTCATGTTTCGCGCGTATGAAGCACGTAATGTCCAATTATCTGATGTATCTAGAGATAAACTCGCTGATGGTAGAAGGTTGGTGTAACTGTTGCGAGACATGACTTGTTGACTTTGTGTGAAGCCTTCAGACTTAACGCGTGTTTCGACAATTCTCGCGCCGGAATTTACACGCAATGGCATTCCATTCAAATCAAGGGCGGCTTGTAATTCGAGAAACGCGGCAAGCGTATTTTCGTGAGTTTGCCAGCTTTGGGCATAATTTTTGACAAAAGGTGAGGTCAGGAGAACTGCATTGATTTTATCAATATTAGCGACAGTGAACGGAAAGAGCGGACCGTCAAATTTAAAGCCGTAGCGGTTATAGGGAAATGCTTGCGTAAATCCGCTTGCAGAGTCCTGATCAGGGAAGTCAGAGATATAAGCGACTTGGTATTCAGTTGTCCGTTTATTGTAAGATAGTCCCGACTTTATACGAAGAATGTCCAGATCAAGTGTCGCATCAATACGCGCAGTTGTGTTGTTGCGAAGAACATCGCTTGAGCTTAGACGGCCATCTATAAGTGAAAAATTGGATGCATCATTGAAATCATAGCCATAACTTACGTCGGGAACATTCGCATTGTCTGAAAAGTCAAAGCTATAACTATGCGGAATAGACCGCATGTAATAGCGGTATTCTTCGCGGTGAGAATTTGATGTTGCTGATCCAATTAGCGCATCTATTGAAAGACTGTCGGTAAAACGATGCTGAATATTTGCAACCAGCTGGAAGAATTCAGTATCAGAATCTTGTTTTCGGCTTTCGACAAAGGATTCTACATTGTCAAAGCTGGCAGCTTCAACTTGTTTACCATTGTCGGCAATCTGAATTGAGGTAGGCTGAACTTCATTGAAAGACGACAGGAAAAATTCAAAAAAATTGTAATTATTGCGTCTGTTAATCAAGGACGACATCAAGGTGTCAATTGTCAGTTTTGTTTGGTCATTAGGATGATATTGGAAACTTCCTGTAAGGCCTGAGCGTGTTTGAGAATTACCGAAAAAATCCGGGCGAGGAAGCCTCGGAAACCAAAGACAATTGATAGGAGAGACAATTGTGTCTGAGCTGTCTGCGCAGTCTGATACACTTGGTGTGCCGATCACCTCAACATCTTGTTCTGAGGGGAAGGGGCCACTACCATCAATAATAGGGGTGGTCCATCTGACCGTACCAAACCCCTCTTGGCGGACAGATCTATCTGAGTATGAGGCAGAAAGAAGAAACCCAAGCTTGTCGTCTTTATAAGTGCCGTTCCATAACCCAAATAAGCTAGGATCAATTTGCCCTGTCAAATTATTGTAGCGTGCATTTGAGGCGATCACTAAATTGCTGGGGTGGTTGTCCATCGGTTTTGGAGAAAAAAGAGCAACTGTTCCTGCTATGCCGCCTTCTTCCATGCTGGCTGAAGTGGTTTTGTGTACATCAACACGGCTGAAAAGGTCAGAGGCAAAAACATTAAAATCAAACGCGCGCCCAGTGTTTAGACCTCCGCTTGAGTCCAGTCCATCCGTGCTAGCAGGCACTTCCATCCCGTTCAAAGTTGTCCGAGTGAAAGAGGGACCTAGTCCACGTAAGGTTATTTGACGACCTTCTCCGCCTTCTCTTGAGATTGCGACGCCAGGGACCCTTTGAATTGACTCTGCGAGATTTGAGTCAGGAAATTTTCCCATGTCTTCGGCGATAATTGATTCAAGCTGGCTTATGGCTTGGCGTTTATTGTAAAGTGCTTTTTCTAACGACTGGCGATATCGCGTAACTGTTACTGTTTCGAGTGTCGTGATGGTGTGTGGAACTTCTTCTTCACTATAGTTTGGAGTAGGAATAGTTTGTGGAGATGGTTGGGGCGAAAGAGGGACAGGCTGCACGTTTGATGCTTGGCTCTCTTTAGGGGCGTTCAGGACATAAATGACACCGCTCTGCGTGACGCCGCGTTTGTAATTTGTGCCTTCAAGCAATAATTTTAGCGCTTCATCAAGTGTATAGCTTCCAATGACTGTCTGACTATTTTGAACACTGGACAACTCATTGGGATAAAAAAGTTGAGCACCTGTTTTTTCCACAATTCCGTCGAGCGCCGTCCCCAATGTTTGGGCGTCGATGTTAAATGAATATACGGTATGAGTATCTTGCGCTTGCGCTAAAGGCATCGAAAGTAGAAATAAACCAACAGCGCAAGTTGCAAAACAGTTTGCAACTCTACGGGGTGATTTCCAAAACATTTTGAGATTTAGAAATTTGCATTTCTAATTTCTCTAAAATACCTATTGGTTGCATTCCAAAAAATAGTCATATGTGTTTCCTCCGAAGTTTTTTTATATTTATTTTTTTGTTAGACGGACTTTGTTTTGATCAATCCGTTCTATCGTCACGTCAGACATGAGGTCTAAAACCTCAAGCATTGCATCAACTTCTCCTACTTTAAAATATCCAGCGACGGGCATGTCTTTTAGACTTTCATCGGCAATTTCAATTTCGACGTTGGAATATCTCGAGACCTCTGAAATCATAAATGAAAGTGGTTCTCCAGAGAATGACAAAATGCCGTTTCTCCATGACAAACGTCTTTGTAAATTTTCTGCTTGCAACACTTCCAGTTCTTCAATGTCAGTGTCAAATACGGCGCGTTGTCCAGCAGATATTTGCGTCAATTCTTGAGCCGCATTGTTTTCGGGGTTTTTGTTTTGAACCAACATAGCCTTTTTATTGATGAGTGCCACGCGCCCTTCTTCAACAGTTACGGCTAGTTTTGCTTCTCTCAGGCGCACGTTAAAGGCTGTTCCAACTGCGCGTACTTGCCTGTCTCCTGCGACGACTGAGAAAGGACGGTCTGGTGCGTGAGCGACTTCAAAGAAAGCTTCTCCACGAAGTAAATTGATGTCTCTTGAGTTTTTCGAGTAATGAATTTCCAGATGAGTATTTGTATTTGCCTTAATCAATGAGCCATCAGGTAACTGAATATTTTGCATTTCACCAACCGCAGTTGATATAAATGCCTCATATTTATACGTTTGTGTGTTTAGGTAAGGCAGAGCAACCCATGTTGAAAAACCTATGATTAGCATAGCCGCCATGGCACCTATCGACTGGACTATCTTCCGAGATTGTCGTCGATTTTGTTTTAAAAGCTCGGCGACATCATCAGATTCTGCAAGGTGTTGGAGTTCTTCTAAATCATCGAGAGCTGACCACGCTTTAGCAATTCTGTAATAGCATTCGCGGTTTTTCTCACTGCTTGACATCCATTGATCAAATCGAGCGCGGTCTATAGCGGAAACCGTGTCTGCATCCAGCTTTGTCACCCATTCTGCAGCTTGGGCCTCACGTCGTTGACGAGTGGGAAGGCTGAGTATTTTCTTTTCGTTAGTCATTGTCAGCATTCCATTCAGTCTTTGATGTTTCGGCGGCAGCCTGATCGGGTTTAGGTGAGTCTGCTTTGCCGCCAAATTCGTCAGGTGTGTATCCAGTTGCGATCATGTTTTGAGTGCATTTTGTGAGCGATGCCGCTAGCCGTTTTTGTACAGTGCTAACCGATATATTCATGCGCGTTGCTATTTGAGAATACTTCATGCCGTCAATTTTACGCATTAGAAGAATTTTGCGATCATCTTCACTCAGTTGAGCTATAATCATTGTGAAAGCAGCAAGTTTTCGGCGACTATTGAGATGTTGTTCTGGATCGTGCTGGTTCCTATCAACTATGTCCGTTGAGTAGGGGGCATCTTCAATATAGTCGGTTGTTGTGTTGCGTTTCTTTTTGATCTCACTCAAGGCTACATTTTTAGCTGCGAACAGTAATAAACGCTCTGGTTCGCGAATATCGGCTTTTCGTTCTGCAGCGAAGCATTTCAAAAATGTTTCATGGGTTAATTCGTCCACATCCGCCGGTTGTGGGCAATATTTTGCGATAGTGCGCCGGATGGCTGCTTCGCAATTCAAAAATGCTGCGTAAACTTTCGACATATCTATATAGACTTCTCAGTTTCGAAAAAGCATCACACATTATCTAAAAATATTTTTCCACTTTTTTTAACATTTTTATTACTCGTTTTGATTTTTGAAAAGTCTACCTAAATACGAGCAATAAATTAGTTAATTCGTTGCCTCGTAAAATAAATGGAAGACTACCCAAAATATAAATCAACAAAATTTTTTTTTGGTTCAGTAATTATTCCATACATAATAAGTAAATAGGGGCATTAATATTTGAATTTATTTAATTTTCTGGATTTTTCTAAAATTGAATATTTAAATATTAAGCTAAGGAGGAAAAATGAGCTTTTTTAATAAATCCCTGAAAAAGGGGCTGTTTTCGGGTGCGTCTTTAATGACACCGATATTGCTCGGGCTTTGTTTTGCTGCGCCATCTTATGCTCAGGAAGCAGAAGAGGAAGCAAATGAAACGAAGAAATTGGATACAATTGTAGTTCAGGGCTTTCGTTCATCTCTGCAAGAAGCGCGTGATTTTAAACGGGCAGCCGTGAATTCACGTGAAAGTATTTTAGCTGAAGACATCGGTAAAATGCCTGATCTAAACCTTGCCGAAGCGATTCAGCGTGTGCCGGGGGTTGCGATTTCTCGTGAAGGTGGTGAAGGACGTAACATCACGCTTCGTGGTTTTAGTCCGAGCTTTACACGTACAACATTGAATGGGATGGAGGTTCCAGCAGGGAGTGATGGTCTTGATTCTGGGGGAGTAACTTTAAATAGTGGTCGCGCCTTTGACTTTCATGTTTTTGCAGCAGAACTTTTCAATCGAATAGATGTTCAAAAGACGCAAACAGCATCTATTGAAGAAGGTGGTATTGCTGGAACTGTAGACCTATATTCTGCAAAACCATTTGATTTTGAAGGTTTTAATTTTTCAGTATCAGGTCAAGCAGGTTATAACGACCTGACAGAAGAGGTTGACCCTCGTCTTGCTCTCATGGTCAGCGACACTTTCGCAAATGACACTTTGGGTGCACTTGTCTCGGTTGCTTATTCCGGCCGTACAGTCCGTCAGGAAGGTTTTGGGAGTGTTCGTTGGACCTCACCATTCATAAATGGAGATTCTTGGGCAGACACTAATCCAGTCGTGAATGGTACACCTTCAGGTGCCTGTGGTGCAGAAGATCCGCTAGATTGTTTGTGGGCTCCTCGTTTGCCTCGTGCTGACTTTTTTGGGAATGAGCAAGAACGTCTCGGCCTTACAGGTTCTTTCCAATATCAACCCAATGACAAATTGTTGCTAACTTTTGATGTCCTTCATTCTGAACTTACAAATGATCGCCGCAATTACAACTCTATGGAATGGTTGCTAACACATGGAGATCCAGGCAATTTTACTGGTCAAACGCCTATCGAATTTACAGTCGATCCTACAGGACAATATTTGATCGCGGCGAGTTTTGATGACGTTACATCTTGGTATGAAAGCCGTAAGCAAGTTTCTGAATCAAAATTTGATCAGATTGTCTTATCAGGTGAATATCAGATCACAGATAATATTTCTGTAGATGCTATGTTTGGTTCTGCCAAGAATGATGCGACCCGAGAAGAGTTGCGATTTTACTATCGTTCAGTTCCTCATTTCTATGCGTATGATTATTCCAATAATGAAGTCGCCTCTGTGGACTATGGCGACTACGATATGAACGATCCAAATAATTTCATTGATGTCGTGAACGCTAATAATCGTAGCAACGATGTTGAAAAGGAAAACCTTACTTCTAAAGTCGATCTAACTTATGAAGGCGATAGGTTTTCAATTAATACTGGTGTGGCTTACAATGATAGGTCCGTTTCTTATGCTGAAGGAATCGGTGGTTCAGCAGCGTTTGATCCGGCGCAATACACAACAGCTTTCCCTTATTCTAATTTCGGAAGTGGATTGGATGGTAATTTAGTGCCATTTTTGGTTGCTGATTTTGATGCGATTGAAAATGACGGTGTTATCCCTGCTGGATATACAGAATCCCTTGCAGATAGTTGGAAAGTTGGAGAAGAAACTTTTGCAACTTATGTCGAGCTAAACAGTGATTTCGATGTTGGTAGCATGCTACTGAGAGCGAATTTTGGAATCCGTTATGTAGAAACGACAGTGACTTCCGAAGCTGTTGTTGGTGACCTTCCAATTAGTGTCGAGCGCAGCTATGATAATTATCTACCGTCAATGAATTTGGCGCTTGATGTAACTGATGAATTGGTTGCGCGCCTGTCTTATGGTCGTAGCATGACGCGTCCGGGCTTATCTTCTCTAAACATTGCGCGTCCAAGTTTTGGATATACAACGCGTACAGTTGGGAATTTAGGGAACCCAGAACTTGATCCATATGAATCAAATGATTTCGATTTGGGGCTTGAATGGTATTTGGGTGGTGAGGGGCTATTGTCAGCAGCAGTGTTCCACAAAAATATCGCGACAAATCTGACATCTGAAGTTGTGAACAAACTGATCGACGAGGAATTCTGGCCAGCAATCTATGCTGACCCTGAATACGATGAGTCCTATCAGGCTGATCCGGCAACTGTGCCGTATGACCATTCAATACCGGTCAATAGCAATGAAGGTTTTTCAGTGAAAGGGTTTGAGATCACTTATCAACAACCATTCACTTTCTTGCCGGGACCACTATCCAATATGGGTATCGCGTCGAACTACACACATGTTGAAGCACAAGATTCAACTGGATTATCTCCGAATTCATACAATTTCACTTTATACTATGAAGACGCAGATTTTGGCGGTCGTTTCTCAGTGAATAAGCGTGATGACTATCTATTGAGTGAGCCGGGCGGAAACGGACATGCGCAAGAACGTAAATACGGACCAACCCATGTCGATTTCTCATCTTTCTATAATTACAATGATAATCTCACTTTCACATTTGAAATTATCAACATGACAGATGAAGAAGAGCGGATTTACGGGACTGGATATGGTGATCTCGATCTGACCCGTGAATTCAGTCACACAGGTCGCCAATTCATGCTCGGTGCTCGTTACAGCATGTAAACAATACAGCAGAGCGGATAATTTTCCTTCCACATAAATTTATTCCGTTTTTCTGCTGGATACCACCCGTCTCTCTATGGAGATGGGTGGTTTTTTTATTTAGTTTCAGCTGGTTATGGTCATTGGTGGGAGGTGCAATAGGGTTGCATAGCAGACCACAAAAATGGGTGCTGAAACTTACATTCAGCACCCTAATTTATAACCAAGTCTATGTTATTTAGTTTTCTAATTCAGCAACTGCATTTGCCAAGAAAATGAATTGTGCGCCATTGGGTATCACATATTCGTTTTGACCCCAGAAGAACGGCCAGTCTTCACGGTTTTCGGGATAATCTGGTTTTAAAACCAGTACACCCGGAACGACACCACCAGCTATGTAGCTGAAATCAGCTCTATTATTTCCATAAGCAACCTTTTTAGATTTTGCACCTACAGCTGAGACAAGGGATAAATTGTGTCCCGGGTGTTGGCCTAGCAGGAAGTCAAACCCTGCATAAACGCGATCTTTGGACACGAGATCAGGGTATGCCTTGTGAAGGAAATAATAGACGATGGCATTGTTGGCTACCGTTCCAGACCCAGCCCAGCCGCCGCGGGTGATTTGGACGCCGAATGGGTTATCGGACCTGTTTTCGGTTTCTTTTGCGATGAAGTCTTTTGCTGCTTTGCGTAGTTTTTTGTCGTAGTTTTTTGGCATTAAGTCTTTAATTTCAACGGCTAAGTCGGCAAATCCAGCAAAGAATGGCAATGCGTCATCCCATGCTTTTTCAACTGATTTGGCGTATTTTGGGTCTTTTGTTGTGAGCAATAATTCACCGGCAGCGCGGATTCTCTCTAATGCAAATGGGCCGCCAGTGGTGTTCCCGTGTTGATATAGTGTGGGTTCATTGCTCTCTTCATGTGCAAAAACTGTGATTGCTTGTTGAAGCGCTTTTTCAGCGAGCGCATCATCATAGCCTTTCAAAGTTCTGGCCGCTGCTGCCATGCCTGCGGCAGAGCCATATTCCAATGCAGAAGAACGAGATGTGAAAGCCCATCTATCATCTAATTTGCCCGAATGTGTAGGTGTTTCCTCGTCGGCGGACATGCTTGCATCATAAATGCGATTGTCGGTTTTGCTGCCTGCATCGCCCAAGAAGGTGTACTGATCTAAATCTGGCGCGACTATGCCGTGTATTGCATGTCCAACGGCATCATATTGCGCGAGCAATTGTAAAGTACCGTGTTTGACTTGCTGCTGGATATCGGCTGCGCCATCTGGCACATGCATATCTGTGTAATTTGTATCCCAATTAATGCTGGTTTGATCTCTGGGAATGGAGAAATTATCCCAAGCGCGCG